>NZ_JBNFNU010000427.1:0-3475 GCF_057364445.1 Xanthobacter sp. BG11Y11_SDJG | reverse complement strand
CGAACGACGCCGAGGCGCCGCGGTGGCCACGAGCCGCGCCGGCGCGGCCCTTCTTGGCCATCTGGTGGCCGTCGATGGCGGTCACCACCGAGGAGGATTCGCCCGGCAGGTTGATGAGGATGGCGGTGGTGGAGCCGCCATACTGCGCGCCGTAATAGATGCCGGCGAGCATGATCAGGGCGGAGACCGGCGGCAGGCCGAAGGTGATCGGCAGCAGCATGGCGATGGTGGCGAGCGGGCCGAGGCCCGGCAGCACGCCGATCAGCGTGCCGAGCAGCACGCCGATGAAGCAGTAGAAGAGGTTCTGGAACGAGAGGGCGACCGAGAAGCCGAGCTCGAGGTTGCTGAGAAGTTCCATCGTGCGCTCCTCAGTATCCGCCGAGCCAGGGGCCGAGGAGCTGCAACGGCAGGCCGAGCCCCTTGATGAAGACCGCCCAGCTGAAAACGGTGAGGATCACGGTGTTGATGACCGCGGTCTGGAGCCGGAACTTCTGGCTCGCCAGCGTCGAGGCGAACACCGAGATGGCGAGCGCCGGCACGAAGCCGAGCGGGCGCATGGCGAAGCCGAAGAAGACGATGGCGCCGGTGAGGATGATGAGGGCGCGCCAGGCGATGCCGGTGGGGTTGTCCCCCTCGGTGCGCAGGCCGTTCACCAGCACCACGGCGCCAAGGAATGCCAGCCCCCCCGAAAGCACCATGGGGAAGTAGCCCGGACCCATCCGGCTCGATGTGCCGAACGGCAGGTCGAGCGCCTGCCAGGCGAACAGCGCCGCAAGGGCGATGAAAAGAAGTCCCGAAAGGACATCCTTGGGATTGCGCACCAAACTCATAGCCTCCCCTCAGCCACTGGTCGTTCTTGTGATCTTGGGGGCGTTCCTGCCCCGTGCCCGCGACGTGACGCCGACGCGGCGATCACATGCATAAACAAAACGGCTTCCGGGCGCGAGCCCGGAAGCGCATGACTAAGCGTCAATCTGCAAATACGCCCGCCGATTCGATGATCGGCTTCCACTGGGCGATCTGGTCTTGCAGGAACTTCTCGTGGACGGCCGGGCTGCGGCGGTCCTTCGGCTCCGGCTCGGTGCCGAGATCGGCCATGCGGGCGATCACCTTGGGATCGTCGAGCGCCGCGTCGAGCGCCTTGTTGATCTTCTCGACCACGTCCTTCGGCGTGCCCTTGGGCGCATAGATGCCGTGCCAGACCGCGACCTCAACCGGCAGGCCGCCTTCCGTGGTGGTCGGGATGTCGGCCAGCGACTTCACCCGCTCCTTGGTGGTCACCGCATAGGGCTTCACCTTGCCGCCCTTGATCTGGCCGGTGGTATTGGTGGTCTGGTCGCAGAGCAGGTCGATCTGGCCGCCCACCAGGTCGTTCATGGCCGGGCCCGTGCCGGGATAGGGCACGGTGGTCATGGGCGTGCCGACCTTGGACATGAACAGCATGCCGCACAGGTGCGAGGCGGAGCCGACGCCGGCATTGCCGTAGGTGACCTTGTCCTTGTTGGCCTTCACGTAGTCGACCAGTTCCTTGTAGGTCTTCGGCTCGAAACCGTTCTTGCCGATGATGGTCATCGGCACGGCGGTGACGAGGCCGACCTCCTCGAAGTCGCTGCCGGGCTTGTAGGGCAGCTTGCGGTAGAGGGTCGCCGAGGTCGCCTGGCCGATGTGGTGGAGCAGGAGCGTGTAGCCGTCGGGCGCGGCCTTCGCCACCTGGCCCGCGCCGCGGGTGCCGCCGGCGCCGCCGACATTCTCCACCAGCACCTGCTGGCCGAGGGTGCGCGACATGCTCTCGGCGATCAGCCGCGCCACGGTGTCCGTGGGGCCGCCGGCGGTGAAGGGCACCACCATGGTGATGGGCCGGCTGGGATAGGTCTGGGCCCCGGCTGCGGACGACAGTCCTACGGCGGCGGCGAGGGCGAGCGCGGTTGAAAGAATGCGCATCGTGTTCTCCGTCTGGAAGTTTCTCTCCCATGCCTTTGAAGGTGGCTCGGCGGCGGTCGTCAAGCACGAACTCGCCTTGGGCCCGCGATCGACGGCACTGCAGCATGCCGCAGCAGGGCACCACTTCGGCAGCGACGGCGCCATGAAAATGCCCCGCCAAGGCTCCGCTTTCAATTTAACATTATGATTTTATTTGCGTTTCTTAACGGGCCGCGGTGCGGAACAACCCCGCCCTCTCGCCGGTTTCCTAAACCACCGGACTACAGAGGATACCGAATGCGACCCTCAACTTCCCTTCTGGCGCTGATGCTCGTCCTTCCCCCGCTCGCGGCCCTCCCCGCCATCGTGCCCGCCGCTGCGCAGGAGGGGGGACAGCACGCCGCCGGCCGCCAGCAGGTGAATGTGGACGTGTTCTATGCGCCGCTGGCCGAGCACGGAACCTGGGTTCAGCATCCTGAATACCAGTATGTGTGGATCCCCTCGGGCCTCGACGCCAGTTGGCGCCCCTACCAGGAAGGGCGCTGGCTGTGGACCGACGACTATGGCTGGTACTGGGATTCCGCCGAGCCCTTCGCCTGGGCGACCTATCACTACGGCCGCTGGGGCTATGACCCCTCCTACGGCTGGTTCTGGGTGCCCGGCGACACGTGGGCGCCGGCCTGGGTGACGTGGCGGCGCGGCGAGGGACGCACCGGCTGGGCGCCCATTGCTCCGGACGGGCGCGGCTACGCCTACGGCACCCCGCGCGTCACCGATCCGCCCGTGGCGGAGAGCTGGGTGTTCGTGGAAGACCGTTATGTGGGCGCGCAAGATTTGGCGCTGCACGTGGCGCCCATCGCCGCCGTCGCCGCCTGGCTCAAGAGCGATCCGACCCTCTACCGGCCGGCCTATCGCGACGGCGTGGTCACGACGCGCTTCGTGGATCGCGATGCGTTTGGTCCGGCGGGTGGCGTCATCGTCACGCGCCGCGTGGTGTTCGTGGACGGCTATGGCGATGCGTTCGACGACGAGCGCGGCGACCGCATCGGCATTTACGGACCGAGGGTTGCCGCGGCGCGCACCATCCCGGCGCCGCGGCGCTACGAGCGCCAGCTGCGCGAGAACCAGCGTATTCTGGTGCGCGACTATGTGGGCGATGCGGTGCCCGGGCTCGCAGCGCCCTCGGCGGCGCTGCTCTCGGTGCTGAACGCCCAGCAGCGCCGCGATCTGGCGCAAAGCCGCTGGTCCGGGGACGAGCGCGCCTATCGCCGGCAGATGCAGGAGCTGGCCGAGCGCCAGCGCGCGGCGGTGCAAAAGCGCATCCAGGAGGCGAACCGCGATGCCCGCGAGACGCAGCAGAAGCGTCTGGAGGCCATCCGCGCCCGCAACGAGCGCATGCGGGACGTGGTGCAGCAGCGCCAGCAGCGCGCCCAGCAGGTGATCGACCGGCTGGAGAAGGAGCGTCCGAACGCCGTTCCCGCGGCGCGCCAGGGCGGCGCGGGCGACGAGCGCCGGCCGGGTCAGGGCACGCCGAGCCAGACGACGCCGGGCCAGG
>NZ_JBNFNU010000426.1:0-3478 GCF_057364445.1 Xanthobacter sp. BG11Y11_SDJG | reverse complement strand
GCGGTGCTGCTGCGCGGCCCGGACGCGCCGAGATCGGCCGCGGCCTCGTCGCCTACGACGCCGACCACGCCGAGCGCATCCGCGGCCGCTCCACCGCCGACATCGAGGCCCTGCTCGGCATCAAGGGCCGCGCCGAGATGGTGCACCGGGACGATCTGGCGCTCGGGGCGGGGTGAGGGGACGGGACTGTCCCGGCACGCCGCCGCAACGCTGCGGCGTGCCAGAGATCCGCCATCGGAAGTCCTGTCGCGCGGCGTGGGGCACCACGCATGTCATTGACCCGCGGCGGACCGACAGGCGGCGCGCGCTCGCATCGCCGTTGGGCTGAGCGCCCGCCAAGAGGGCGCCCGCCAAGAGGGCGCCCGCCGAGAGTGTGCTCGACAAGAGTGCGAAGCCTCTCGCCCGCGGAGGGGCTGCTGGCGATCGGCGAAACCGTGCACCACTGTTCAGAACCGAGGCGGATCAGGCCGACGGTGGGGCCGTCTCAGGCCCCCGTTCCGTCGTCGGCAAGGAAGCTCACCAGTTGGCGCATGGTGGCGATGGTTTGGGGCGAAGGGGCCGCATCGCTCGGCTTCCCGCCGCCACACTTGTCCCAGGTTGCGGCGAGGTCGAAGTCCGGCGCGTCGGGTCGATGGGAGACCGCGCGTGCGGCCAGGGAGCCGAGGATGGTTTCCGCCACGATGAGGCCGCCCACCGGGCCGAGCTCCGTGCCGCTGGTGTGCGCTCCGGCTTCGCGAAGAATATAATACCACAGCGGGGTGGCCCAGGCGAGGCGCGGCTCGCGCTCGAGGATCTCGGCGTAGCGTGCCTGGAAATCCTCTTCCGGGAAGAGCTGCTCGGGGTCGATGGTTTTCAGATCGCCATAGACGCTGGCGAGATGGGACGCCGCCTCCTGGCCGGACGGCAGGCCGAAATCCACGCCGCGGCGGATGTTGCGTTCGGCGAGGGATGTGGGCGGCTCGCCGATGGCGGGCGGCGGCAGCCGGAAGAGCGCCGCGGTCAGCTTGGCGTCGAGCGGCTCGCCCAGATCGGTCCTGGCAGGGCTCCGGGGGAAAGAAGAACGCCCAATCCACCTGGAACTTGGCGCAGAGCGCCTGATTGCCCCGCAGGTCGTCGACCTTGATCCAGCTGCCGTCGGGCGCCTGGGTCGCGCTTTGATCGACGGCAAACAGGGGGAAGCCGTTGCTTGCGTTCAGCCGATATGTCGAGCGCAACTGGCTGTGGCCTAGGCGGAAGGCCGCGTGGGCAAACTCCACCGGCATGGCGAGGAAATCGGCGGGCAGCGCCACGTCGGGAAAGCCCCGGGTGAAGGCCGCCGCGGCGCGCGCGGTCATGGCCTGGTAGAAGGTCTTGCCGCTCTGGAGGGCATCGATCACGAGCGCGATGTGCGATTTTTGAACGATGCGCGGAAGGTAGTCGCACAGGACGATGCGGCGGTATATTTCGACCACCTGCGCGCGCGTTTCGTCGAACGCCGTGCTGCCGACCCCGGTGGGCTGACGTCCGATTTTCGGCTTGTGGATCTTGTTGTGCAGGCGCTCGAACAGGACGTGGATCTGCGTGATGAGCTTGTTCTCGTCGTTGCGCGGGTCGGCGATCAGGCGGTCGTTCTGGAACAGCCGGCTGCGCTCGATGTCGCGTCCCTTCAGCCGGAACAGGCCACGCCCGTCGAACAGGTTCGGCTGCGTGACGCCGAGCACGCCATAGACGCAGTCGAGATCGAGACTGGGGATGCGCCCATTGGTGCAGGTCAGCCTGCCGTCCTCCAGCACGCGCTGGCGCTGGCCGATGGTGGGATTGCTCAGCACCAGCCGCTGGTCCTCGGCCACGACCCGGAATTCTGTGAGGTCGTGGTCGATGAACTGCCCAAAAAAGGTGAAGCCGCGCGGAATGCCGTTCTTGCGTGTGGTGGCCAAGGTCCCGTCCGAATCTTCGGGCGATTCCATCGGCCGCGCGCGCCCGCGAGAAGCGATACGGCAAGGCTGTCATAGGTGTGATCGGCTGCAGGAAACAGGCGGCCGAAGGGGGATTTCAGGCCGCTGGGTGTAACGGCCTGGGCATCGATGACGGGAACCCATCCATGGTGCGACATTGTAGCCCCCGAGAGTTGCAATCATAGATTATATCAGTTCCAATAAATAAACCATAGGTTGTTGCAATCCGAAGCGGAATACCATCGCATCGGCGAATGGCCGTGCGGATCTCGTTGGCAATGCGTGTGGCTGAACCGCGTGGGCGCGGCGGGCTGCCTTTTGCGCACAGACGACGGTGCCGATTGTCGCTTTTGCGGTCCGCCAGCGCAGGGCAGGGCGCCTTCCGAACCCTGTCGACCTCAGGGGGCGATGACGATCCGCCGGTTGTCGGCGAGTCCCACGTCCACCGCGGGGCCTTGCGCGCCCTGCACCACCCTGAAGCCGGATGCGGCGGGGGCGGGGAGGGGGGCGGGCTGAAAACTCGCGCGCGCCGCCCCGGAAGGTGATGAACCGCAGGGTGCGCCGGTCGAAGCTCGGCACCGCCAGGTCGGCGACGCCATCGCCATTGAAATCGGCGACGGCCGAGAGGCCGAGTTCCGCCGATCCCGCCACGTGGTTGGAGACGCCGCCGAGGGCGGCGATCTCCACGAGCCGGCCGCCGGAATAGGTGAGCACCCGCAGCCGGCCGAGCACATGGGGCTGCTGCACAAAAGCGATGTCGAGCCGGCCATCGCCGTCGAAGTCGGCGATGCCGGCGGGATTGAGCCACCGGTTCGGACCGCCGGTGGCGGGACCCGCGGCGAGGATGCGCAGCGCCCCGTCGCGCGCGCCCACCACCACCACGGCGGAGCCCTCGCTCAAGGACGAGCGCACCACCACCACCTCGTTGCGCCCGTCGCCGTCGAGATCGGCGATGCGCGCCGCCCGGTCCTCGAACACCTGGTCGGCGGGCAAAGCGAGCTTCAGCGTGCGTCCATCGGCAAGGCGCGCGACGAGGCTCGACGGCTCGAAGTCGCGGCCGAGGACGAAATGCCGGTAGCGCTGGGTGGGATCGGTGAGAGCCGCCTCGGTGATGCTGCCCGCGCCGGCCCCGGCCTGGGCCAAAGCGGGCGCGGCGGGCGCGAGGAGCGCGGCGCAGGCCAGCCAGCAGAGGTGAGAGGGCGCGGTCGGAGTGAATGGCATCGTGCTTGCCCGGGCCTGGGGGTGGCCGGGGGATGGCCCGGTTGCCGGCGTCCTAGCATGCCCCAGGTGCGCCGCCCCTCACAAAGCCGCGCGCGGCGCGGTCGATCAGGCTCGGCGCCGCAGGTTGCACCGATCTGTCGCTTTGCCTATTTGCCGTGCTACGAAACGAGGCCCGCTCTTGCGGGCTTGCCGCTTCCCTCCCTGCGAGACACCGCCATGCCTTCCGCCGCTGCCGCCCGAGCCGACCACCCCGCCGAAGCGGGCCGGTGCGTGCCGCCGGCCGAGCTGGGCGCGTTCATGGGGGAGATGGGACGCGCGCCCGC
>NZ_JBNFNU010000425.1:0-3501 GCF_057364445.1 Xanthobacter sp. BG11Y11_SDJG | reverse complement strand
CCGGACCCGATACCCGCCGACACCGCCGGCGTCGTCGCGCCGGCGAGGGTGGCGGCGGCGAGCGTCGCGGCGATGATGCCGGTCGTAGGCAGTTTTCGTCAGATGCGCCATGAAGCATACTCCCAAAACGACGGGTCCAGGACCTGACCGGCGGCGGGTGCCAATGCCGCGTGCAACCGTCTCCACCCCAGTCTCGGCGCAAACCGTGAATCGCTTCTTGCGGGATCGTGGCGCAGCCAAGGTCGTTCCGTGGCGGCATAGGGTCGGCCGCGCCGGCGCAAAAGCCGCGGCTCGCCCCGTTGAAAAACGGACATTCGTTTTATTCTTCGCCCGCGACCGCCTGCCGGCCCGCCTTTAGGGCGGGCGGGCAGGGCGGATTGCTGCGGCGACGACGGCCCGCGACAGGAGCGGCTCGCACCGCGCCGGCAGCGCGCCATAAAGGGTGAGGGAGGAACCACGAAAATGCTGCCCAACAGCCAGCCCATGTTCGATTTCAATCTCGGCGAGACCGCCGACATGTTGCGCGACACCGTGCGTGACTTCTCCCAGGCCGAGATCGCCCCGCGCGCCGCCGATATCGACCGCACCAACGAATTCCCGCGCGACCTGTGGCCGAAGCTCGGCGCGCTCGGCCTCCTCGGCATCACGGTGGAGGAGGAGTATGGCGGCTCGGGCCTCGGCTATCTGGAGCACGTCGTCGCCATGGAGGAGGTCTCCCGCGCCTCCGCCTCGGTGGGCCTGTCCTACGGCGCGCATTCCAACCTGTGCGTCAACCAGATCCGCCGCAACGGCTCGCCGGCGCAGAAGGCGAAGTACCTGCCGAAGCTCATCTCCGGCGAGCATGTGGGCGCGCTCGCCATGTCGGAGCCGGGCGCCGGCTCGGACGTGGTGTCCATGCGCACGCGCGCCGAGAAGAAGGGCGACCGCTACGTCCTCAACGGCTCGAAGATGTGGATCACCAACGGTCCCTGCGCCGACACGCTGGTGGTCTACGCCAAGACCGACCCGTCCGCCGGCCCGCGGGGCATGACCGCCTTCCTGATCGAGAAGGGCTTCAAGGGCTTCTCCACCGCCCAGAAGCTCGACAAGCTCGGCATGCGCGGCTCCGACACCGGCGAGCTGGTATTCGAGGATTGCGAGGTGCCGGAGGAGAACGTGCTCGGCGGCGAGGGCCGGGGCGTCAACATCCTCATGAGCGGCCTCGACTATGAGCGCGCGGTGCTGGCCGGCGGCTGCACCGGCATCATGCAGGCCTGCATGGACGTGGTGCTGCCCTACGTCCACGAGCGCAAGCAGTTCGGCCAGCCCATCGGCACCTTCCAGCTGATGCAGGGCAAGATCGCCGACATGTACGTGACCATGAACGCCACCAAGGCCTACGTCTATTCCGTGGCCCAGGCCTGCGACCGCGGCGCCACCACCCGCGAGGACGCCGCCGGCGCCATCCTCTATGCAGCGGAAAAGGCCACCTGGATGGCGCTGGAGGCGATCCAGACTCTGGGCGGCAACGGCTACATCAACGACTATCCCACCGGCCGCCTGCTGCGCGACGCCAAGCTCTACGAGATCGGCGCCGGCACCAGCGAGATTCGCCGCATGCTGATCGGCCGCCAGCTGTTCGAGAAGACCGCCTGACGCCCACCCCATGACATCGTGAGCCGCCGCCCCTTCGCAAATGCGAAGGGGCCGGCTATTGATGGCCGCCTTCCCGTGGCGCCGGACGCGCCGGAGCATGGAGGCGCGCCCGATGGACTTCTTCGCGGTCTCGAAGATCTTCTGGTTCCTGGTGGCGCCGTCGAATCTCCTGGTGCTCCTCGCCGCGCTGGCGCTGATTCTGATCGCCTTCGGCGCGCGGCGCGTGTCGCGCGTCCTGTTCGCCGCGAGCGTGCTCGGCCTGCTGGTGTTCGGCTTCTCGCCGGCCGGCAACTACATCTATTTCCCGCTGGAGGAGCGTTTCCCCCTGTTCAAGGACGACGGCCGTCCGGTGGACGGCGTCATCATGCTGGGCGGGGCGGAAGTGCCGGAGGTCGGGCTGGCGCGCGGCATCCCCGCCTTCGCCGACGCGGGCGAGCGGGCGATTGCCTTCGCCGACCTCGCGCGACGCTATCCACAGGCGCGCCTCGCCTTCGTCGGCGGCTCGGGCAGGCTCGGCGGAGAGGAGGGCGCGGAGGCGAAGATGATCCGCGCCAGCCTGCCCGACCTCGGCATCGAGGCGTCCCGCGTGACGTTCGAGGACAAGTCGCGCAACACCGAGGAGAATGCGGTGTTCGCCAAGGCGCTGCTGCAACCGAAGCCGGGCGAGCGCTGGCTGCTGGTGACCAGCGCCGCGCACATGCCGCGCGCCATGGGCTGCTTCCGCCAGGCGGGCTTTCCCGTGACCGCTTACCCGGTGGACTTCCGCACCGCGGGTCCCGACGGGCTCTGGGGCAATTTCTCGCGCGCGGCGGTGGGGCTCGACTTCACCGACACCGGACTGAAGGAGTGGGTCGGCCTGGTGGTCTATTACATGACCGGGAAGACCAACGCGCTGTTCCCGGCGCCCTGAGCCCTCAGTCGTCGCGCGGCAGGCCGAGACGGAAGACGCCGCGAAGCTCGTCCGGGTCCACCGGCCGGCCCTTGCGGTAGATCATCAGCCGTCCGGTGCGGGCGAGCCGCACCGCCACCCGGCGCACCACGGGGAGCGCGCGCTGCCACTCGGCCGCCGGCATGAGGGCGCGGGCGGCCTCCTCCGGACCGATGGTCTTGCCGGGACCGGCCTTGGCCGCCAGTTCCAGGATAATGGCCTCCATCGCCGCCTCGTCCGGCAGGCGCGCTGGCGTTTTCCCCGCTGCGGGTGGCGGGAGGCGCGGGCGGGGTGGCGCCGGTGTCGTCGGCCACAGTCATGCGGAACAGGCTCGTGCGAGGGAGGGGGCCGCGGGAGGCCCGGGTCCATGGGTAGCCAATGCGGGGGCGCGCGGCCAAAGGGGCAGGCGCCGCGCGCAGCGCATGGCCTCCCGCCGCGGGCCGGGCGGCCCTGCCCGGGACAGGGTGCGGGAGACAGGCCCATGGTGCGGTGCGTCAAGGCTGCGGTCCAGCATTCGACCAAGGTTTGGCCGCAATGGCGGCGGCCCTCTTGCAGTGCGGTTAACAAAGTCCTAATGGTCGCGGCCCCGGCGCCCGAATCCCTCGTTCGGCGCGCGCCGGTGTCCAACAAGCGGGCCGACCGATCTCGATCATGAATCTTTCCCAAGAGCGCACCTGCTGGGGCGTCGCGCGCACGGCGCTGGTCCTGTTCCTCCTGTGTATTCTTCTGGCGTACCTGTTCGGCGGGTTCGACCCGGCGGCGGTGCGGTCGAGCTGAAGCAGGCGGCGCATCGGACGCGCCGCCGCGGCGGGGTGAGGCGAGGGCGGAGCGCCCCTGCCGGACATGCCCTGCACGTGCAAGGCCAGCGCAAGCAAGGCCTGTGCAAAGTCTGCGCGTGAATATCCGCGCGCGGGCGCCGGGGGCCGGGGTGGCGCGGC
>NZ_JBNFNU010000424.1:0-3509 GCF_057364445.1 Xanthobacter sp. BG11Y11_SDJG | reverse complement strand
CGCGGCGCGGTCCCCGGGGGAAGCGCGCCTTCAGTGCGGCGCCTTCTGGCCGCGCCGGCGGGCCATGATGTTGAGGCCCTCCACGAAGGCCGAGAAGGCCATGGCGGCATAGATGTAGCCCTTGGGCACGTGGGCGCCGAAGCCCTCGGCGATCAGCGTCATGCCGATCATGATGAGGAAGCCCAAAGCGAGCATCACCACGGTCGGATTGCGCTCGATGAACTGGGCCAGCGGATCGGCCGCGAGCAGCATGGCCGTGACCGCCGCCAGCACCGCGATCACCATGATCGGGATGTGCTCGGTCATGCCCACGGCGGTGATGATGCTGTCCACCGAGAACACCAAATCGAGCAGGAGGATCTGCACGATCGCGGAGGAGAAGCCGATGGACGCCTTGGCGGGGGCTTCGAACAGGTCGTCGTTCGGGTGCGGGTCGACGCTGTGGTGGATCTCCTTGGTGGCCTTCCACACCAGGAACAGGCCGCCGGCGATGAGGATCATGTCGCGCCAGGAGAAATCGTGGCCGAAAACCGTGATCACCGGCGCGGTCAGCCGCACGATGATGGCGATGGTGCCGAGCAGGCCGAGCCGCATGATGAGCGCGAGGCCGATGCCGATCCGCCGCGCCTTGCTGCGGTGCTGGGGCGGCAGCTTGTTGGTGAGGATGGAGATGAAGATCAGGTTGTCGATGCCGAGCACCACCTCCATGGCGACGAGGGTGATGAGCGCCACCCAGGCGGCCGGGTCCTGGGCAAGGGCGAGGAGGTAGTCCATGGGCGATTTTCCTTCAGGCGCGGGAGGAGAGGGTGTCTTGGAAGGGCGGGAGGGACGCCGCGGGCGCTGCCGGGGCATAGACATGAAGCGCCCCCGGCCGGATCGTGAAGCGGGCCGGGGTCTGCGTCACCAGTTCGCCATCGGTGTTCACCGGACGCGGATAACGCGTCTCTACGGTGACTTCGGTGGTGCGGAATGCGCGCACGTCGTCCCAGCGCCCCTGAGTGCCGCGGCGCAGCGCCGGAAGGAGGCGCAGCAGGCGCCACCAATGGTCTACTTCCAGGCTGTAGAAATCGAGCCGGCCGTCGTCGGCTCTTGCATCGGCAGCCACCGCCATGCCGCCGCCGTAATAGCGCCCGCTGCCCACGGAGACCTGCAGCGTGCGCACCTTTTCCACCGTGCCGTCATGGACCACATGGGCCGTGAACAGACGCGACTGGGCGAGGAGGCGCGCCGCAACCACGGCATAGCCGAGCACGCCGAAGCGCTGCTTGGCATCGTGGGTGAGGGCGCGCGCGAGATCGGCGCTGAAGCCGATGCTGGCCACGTTGAGGAAGGGGTGGCCGTTGACGTCACCGAGGTCGATCGGGCGCGGGGTGCCGGTGGCGATGAGGCGGGCGGCGGCCACCGTGTCCGTGGGAATGCCGAGGGTGCGGGCGAAGTCGTTGGCGGTGCCGAGCGGCAGGATCCCGAGCGGAATGCCGGTGTCGGCCAGTGCTGCGGCGGCGGCATTCAGCGTTCCGTCCCCACCGCCGATGACAATCAGGTCGAAGGTGCCCGCTTCGCTGCGGATGAGATCGGCGAGCGCTTCACCAGCCGGCAGATCCCGACCCGCCACGTGGATGCCCCCTGCCTCCAGCGCCGCGCGCTCGCGCGACAGGGCGGAGCCGCCCATGCGGGCACGCGGGTTGACCAGCAGCAAGGCGCGCCGAGACAGGCGGTTCATGGGCGCAAACGCCGGGAAGGCCGCAAAGCGGCCAGGCGGGCAGGATCAAAGGGGGGCCTCGGTCGATCGGGAACACGACATCGATCCGACATCACACAGCCGTACGGCCGCGCCAGAGGGGCCCGGATCACTCGGCTCTGAGGTAGGCACGCGAGGCCGCGCGGCAACCGTGCGTCCTATGCGGCGAAAAGCCGCATGAGGGCAGCCGGGTGTGGCTGGGGACATGAGCCATCGAAGGGAGCGCCCGATCTGTCTGCCGCTGGGGCCGCCCTTTCGACCGCATCAGCGCCGGGACGGTTGGCGCAGTTCAGCCGCTGAATCTCCGGCGCCGTCGGGCTCCCGACCGGCAAAGCAGGATATGTCCGGGGTGGCGCAGCGGAGGACCCAGGCGTGGCATGGGAGGTCGGGGATATCATCGCCTCAAGCGGCTCCAGCCGAGCCGGATAAGCGCTTGTTCCAGGAGATAGAAGCTGTGGGCTGCGGACCGAACCCGAGTGCAGAGCCCACCCAGCGGCCTTCGCCGGACCTGCCGGCTCGCGTGCTTGCGCTGTTGCGCGTCCGGCCATGGGGCGCGGCGACCGGCGTGCTGCCAAGAGCGCCGCCATGGCGCGCCATGACCGGAAGAGTCTGCTGGGATCGCGACCTTAAGGAAGAGAGGGAGGAGAGCGGGGGCGGTGCTCTCCTCCCTCCGGCCCGATCAGCGCGTGGGTTGCGGACCGCGCGTTGACCGAACGGTTCGGTCGATGGGATTGATCTAGCGCATCGCAACTGGCATAGCAAGAGGGAACCGTACGGTTCGGTTCGATGTTGTCCGATTGGCCTGTTGCGCCGGCGCAACCCTGCGCCGGCTTGTGGCCGAGACGGGCGGTGATGGCGAGGCCGGCGCTTGCGCCGGCGCAGCCGATGCCCGCAGATCGAAGATCGTACCGCGGGTGCTCGGTCGGGGGCCGGGCAGAGGCGGATCCAAAGGCAGGGCAGATGCAGGCGAGGATGTGTGACGGCGATGGCGAGTGAGAGCGGCGCGGCCCTGGCGCGCATGGCCGAGGCGCGCGAGAGCGCCCACGGCGCCGGGCAGGACCCGGAAAAGCGCAGGCAGATTCTTTCCGGCGCCCGCGAGGTGTTTCTCGAGCGCGGCTTCGATGCGGCGAGCATGGGCGACATCGCCCGCGCCGCCGGCGTCTCCAAGGGCACGCTGTACGTCTATTTCCAGAACAAGGAAGACCTGTTCGCCGCGCTGGTCGCCAGCGAGTGCACCGAGACCGCCGAGCGCCTGTTCGTGTTCGACGCCGCTGCCCCCGACGTTGAGACCGCGCTCACCGAGCTTGGCCACTCCTTCATCGCCGCCATGGTGCGGCCCGGCCATATCGCCACCCTGCGCACCGTGATTGCCATTGCCGGAAAGTTTCCGGAGATCGGACGCCGCTTCTTCGAGGCGGGGCCCTGCGCCGGCATTCAGCGCCTGTCGCACTTCCTGGCCGCCAAGGTGGAGCAGGGCGTGCTCGACATCGAGGACGTGGAGCAGGCGGCGAGCCAGTTCCTCGGCCTGTGCAAGGACGGCGTGACGGCGCCCATCCTGATCGGTTCCAACGAGCCGCCCGATCCGGCCCATACGGCGAAGGTGGTGAACGGCGCCGTGCGGGTCTTCATGGCCGCCTACGGCGCCAAGCCGCGCACATGTGCATGCGGCGCGGCACCCGCCGCGGCCGACGCTGCCGATCCGGAGCCGGGCGTCCCGGCGCTCTGAGCGCTGCCTCAAAGGACCGTCCGGCGCGCCGGGCGCGCCGCCACG
>NZ_JBNFNU010000423.1:0-3524 GCF_057364445.1 Xanthobacter sp. BG11Y11_SDJG | reverse complement strand
CCACCGCCCCCCGCCGCCACCCGCGCCCGCGGTCTCGCGCGCCGAGGAGCGGCCGCCGCCGCGATGGTCGCGCAAGCCGTATTTGATGTCGTAGGTGAAGTCCGCATGGCCCGGCCGGTAGGCGCCGGCAATGGCGGCATAGTCCTTGGAGCGCTGGTCGACGTTCTCGATCACGAGCGCGATCGGCGTGCCGGTGGCGACGAGACCGCCGTCGGGATGGTCGACGACGCCCGAGATCACCTTCACCTCGTCCGGCTCGCGGCGCTGGGTGGTGAAGCGCGACTGGCCCGGCCGGCGCCGGTCGAGCGCCGCCTGGATGTCCTCGCGGGAAAAGCGCACGCCGGGCGGGCAGCCGTCCACCACGCAGCCCAGGGCCACCCCGTGGCTCTCGCCGAAGGTGGTGAAGCGGAACATCTGGCCGAAGGTGTTGAACGACATGGCGGACCCGATCCCGTGACGCTGGCTCAATAGGACGTGGCGCGCGTCCATGCAAACCCGCACGGGGTGCGCCCCGCCTGCGCCCGCTTTCGTCCATCCGGACCATCGCGCGCAAGCCTCGGTCTGTGCTATGGAGGGTGCTGACGGAGACCAATTTCCCCCGCCATGCCATTTCTCGAAATCCTCATCGTTCTCGTCCTGGTGTTGCTGAACGCCGTCCTTGCCGCCGCGGAACTGTCCATCGTCTCATCCCGGCCGGCCCGCCTGAAGTCCATGGCGGAGAAGGGAACGAAGGGCGCGCGCGCGGCCCTTCAACTGGCCGCCGACCCAGGCCGCTTCCTGTCCACGGTGCAGATCGGCATCACGCTCATCGGCATCCTGGCCGGCGCCTTCTCGGGCGCGAGCCTCGGCGCCCAGCTGGGCGACGCGCTGCGCGACGCCGGCATGCCCGCCGGCTTCGCCGCGCCGGTGGGCTATGCGCTGGTGGTTGCCGCCATCACCTATGTCTCGCTGATCGTCGGCGAACTGGTGCCGAAGCGCCTGGCGCTGCAGAATCCCGAGCCGCTCGCCTGCCTGGTCGCGCCGCTGATGGTGACGCTCTCCAAGGTGTCGGCGCCTGCGGTCTGGCTGCTCGACGCCTCGACGCGCCTGTCGCTGCGGCTGCTCGGCGCGGGCGGCGACCGATCCAGCGGCGTCACCGACGAAGAGATCCGCGCCATCATCACCGAGGCGGAATCCGCCGGCGTGATCGATCCCGCCGAGCGGCGCATGATCTCCGGCGTGATGCGCCTCGCCGACCGGCCCGTGACCGCCATCATGACGCCGCGTCCGGACGTGGAGTGGGTGGACATCTCCCGGCCCGCCGACGAGGTGCGCGCCGAGCTTCTAGAGACGCCGCACAGCCGCCTGCCCGCCTGCGAGGGCTCGCCGGAGGAGACCATCGGCGTGATCCAGGCCAAGCGCCTGCTGAACGCCTATCTCAAGGGCGAGACGCCGGACCCGCGCAATTTCGTCGAGACCGTGCCGTTCCTGGTGGAGGGCATGGGGGCGCTGGAGGCCATGCGCGTGCTGCGCGGCGCCGAGGTGCCCATGGGCATCGTGGTGGACGAGTATGGCGACATGGCCGGCATCGTCACCGGCTACGACCTTCTGGCCGCGATTACCGGCTCGGTCGCCAGCGAGACCCATGTGGCGCGCAACATCGTCGAGCGGCAGGACGGCTCGTTCCTGGTGGCGGGCGACACGCCCATCGACGAGCTGCGCGAACTGCTCGACGTGGACCTGCCGCTGGAAGAGGGCTTCCACACCGTCGCCGGCTTCGCGCTCTCGCGCATGAAGGAGCTGCCCGAGGAGGGCGCGGTGTTCGACGCGCTCGGCTGGCGCTTCGAGATCGTCGACATGGACGGGCGGCGCATCGACAAGGTGCTGGTGGCGCGCCCGCGCATCCTGCACCGGCTGAAGGTGGCGGGCGACAGCTGATCCGGGGCGGAACGCCGGCCGCCGGACCGGCCCCGCCTCAGTTGCGCCGCGACAGCGAGCGCAGGAAGCCCTGGTATTCGTCGGTCAGTTCCATGTCGACGCCCGGCGCCATGCGCAGCAGCAGGTTGGCGACGAAGGGCTCGTCGTTGCGCGTGTCCGCCAGCACCTCGCGCAGCACCGGCAGGTTGTCCTCGATATGGGCCAGGAAGGAGACGCCCTTCTCCTCGGTCTCGCTCCACCGCGCGCGGGTCCACAGCGCCAGCGGGTACATGATCTCGTGCACAAAGTTGGACTTGCGCGCCTTCTCGAAGAATCGCAGGCCCGTGTTCCAGTTCTCGCGCGCCGCATGGGCGGGGGCGGGATGTCGCCGGCGAGCATCTTGCGGCCGGCCTGGCCGACGAAGTCGTCGAGCGTGGTCGGCGCGTCGATGGCGGCACGGAAGTGCCAGAGGCCGAAGGCACCGGGAAACTCCGGACCGAAGCGGTCCTTCAGCACCCCTTCCACCTGATCCACCGCCGCGCTCTCGCCCTTCAGCGCCGCGGTCATGCAGAAGGCGAACACGGCGTCGTTGCCGACCTCATGCACGATGCCGCCCTTCATCTGCCCCGGCGCGAGGGCCGGCGTGCGCCCGTCCGCTGGCATCTCCACGTCGCCCGCGCGCAGGGCCGAGATGAAGGCGGTGATCTCCAGCCAGCCCATATAGTTTGCGAGGAAGGCGCCGGGGTCCACGTGGACGATGGCGAGGTTGAGGGGAACCTTGCGGTTCCGAAGTTCCGTCATGTCGGTCATGGCGTGTCCCGAAGCCCACGAATGTGACGCCGAGGCGCGGGCTCCGTCGGGTTCGCGACAGGACCGGCGCCTCGGGAGACACGGAGCAAGAGGGGTGCCAGCGTTTTGCCCCATCGCCCTGCGGCTTGACCGAGGCCGAACGAACCGGGGAGCCCGGCCCCCGCGCCCTCATCAAATGGGACAGGAATCGCGCCGCGATCAGAGCCGAACGCTCAATCGGCCACCTTGAACACGCCGCCGGCCACCACATAGACCGCGCCCTGGCGCACCGGCAGCAGGGCCGCCTCGCCCTCGGGCATGCCGGCGAGCACATGGAGCGCGGCGCGCACCACGCCGCCGTGGGTCACGACCACCGCGTCGCCGGGCAGGTCGGCGATCGCCTTCTCCACCCGGGCGCACAGATCGAGATAGCTTTCGCCGCCCGGGGGCTGGAAGCGCCAGGGATCGAGGTCGCGCCGACGCACGCCGTCATGGTCGCGGCGGCGCAGTTCGGGCCAGGTCTGGCCCTCCCAGCGGCCGAAAGAGAGTTCCGCGAGGCGGATGTCGCTGGCGAAGGCGCTCGCCGGCAGATCGAGCGTGGTGCGCAGGATGCGCATGGTCTCCACCGCCCGCGACAGCGGACTAGAGACATACTGGACGCCCGCGACGTCGCCCACCAGCTGGTTCAGCACCCGTCCCACCTGCGCCGCCTGGATGCGGCCGAGCGCGTTGAGCGGCACGTCGCGACGGCCCTGGAGGCGGCCGGCCACGTTCCAGTCCGGTCTCGCCGTGGCGCACGAGGAAGAGCCGGCGGCCCGCCGCGGGGTCGGGAGCGCCGG
>NZ_JBNFNU010000422.1:0-3525 GCF_057364445.1 Xanthobacter sp. BG11Y11_SDJG | reverse complement strand
CCGGATGCAGATGGCCGCAGATCTCGCCCCGCGCCGCTCGGCAGATTCGCGCTCGGCAGGTCCGCGCTCGGTTCGTGGCGCAGGGTCACGCCGCCGAGGACAAGGTGGGGCGCGCAGGCGCCGCCGAGCCCGTGCGGCTCGGGGTCGTGATTGCCGGCGATCCACAGAAACTCGCGTCCCGTCTGCAAGGCCGCGAGCGCCGCGCGGGCGCGCGCATCCAGGCGTTCGGCGCCCCAGCGGTCGTGCAGGCTGTCGCCCAGCGCCACCACGAGGCGCGGCTGAAGGCGCGCCACCAGGGCAGCAAGGCGGCCCAGAGTCTCGGCGGTGTCGTAGGGCGGCAGCATCTGCCCGCGCCGGGCGAAGGCGGAGCCCTTCTCCAGGTGCATGTCCGCCACCACCAGCGCCCGCTCGTCCACTAGGAACAGCGCGCCGGAGGGATCGAGCATGGCCGCATGGCCGCCGACCGCTTCGAGAGTGGGGCCGGCCGGGGTGGGGGGCGATTCGGTGCGGGCGAGCATGGCGCGGATTGTGCCCATCCGCCCGCGCGGGGCAAGCGCGCCGGTGGCGGCCCGGCCGGTGGGTCCGCTCCCGCAGCGGTCCTGCGCCGGGGCTCCGTTCGGCCTCGACGACGGGCGTTATTGCGCCCGGAGCCGGGCCGGTCCGACGTGTCGCCACGCGGGCCGGGCGCGCGGCGTGCCATGGACGTGCCAGGGGGATGAGGCGGGGATGTACCGGGCGACCACGCGCCAGATCCAGGTGACGGCGACGCCGCGTTACGTGGCCGAGCGCTCGGAACCGGATCAGGGGCGCTATTTCTGGGCCTACACCATCGAAGTGACCAATCTCGGCACCGAGACGGTGCAGTTGAAGGCGCGGCACTGGACCATCACCGACGCCACCGGCCGCACCGAGGAGGTGCATGGGCCGGGGGTGGTGGGCGAGCAGCCGGTGCTGCCGCCGGGGGGGCGCTTCGAATATACCAGCGGCGTGCCGCTCACCACCGCCACCGGCATCATGAGCGGGCGCTACGACATGGTCACCGAAAGCGGCGAGGCCTTTTCGGTGGAGGTGCCGGCATTCTCGCTCGACATGCCGGACATGCGGCGCGTGCTCAACTGACATCGAGGAGCGGCGCCGCATGACCACCGCCCGCCTTCCTGCCGTCGAGGCGCAGGCGCTCTCGACGCTGAACCTGCGCCCGGTGGCGGCGACGCTCGGCATCCTGCTCGCGATCCTCGGCGGCAGCATGCTGCTGCCCGCCTTCGTCGACTTCGCGACCCGCTCGGGCGGGCACCAGTCGTTCATCGGCGCTGCCGCCGTCACCATCTTCGTCGGCGTGCTGCTGTGGATGTCCGGGCGCGAGCGCCATGTGCAGAAGCTCGACCTGCGCCAGGCCTTCCTTTTGACCTCCAGCGTGTGGGTGGTCCTGACGGTGTTCGCCGCTTTGCCGCTCATGTGGGGCTCCTCGCAGCTCTCCTTCACGAAAGCCGTGTTCGAGGCCATGAGCGGCCTGACGACAACGGGCGCCAGCGTGATGTCGGGGCTGGACGCCCAGGCCCCGGGCATCCTGCTCTGGCGGGCGCTGCTGCACTGGTTCGGCGGCGTCGGCATCATCGCCATCGCCATCGCCGTGCTGCCGGTGCTCTCCATCGGCGGCATGCAGCTGTTCCGCATGGAATCCTCCGACAAGTCGGACAAGTTCCTGCCGCGCGCGGGCGCGGTGGCCAAGGGACTGCTCACCGCCTACCTGCTGCTCACGCTCTTGTGCGCCATTGCCTATGCAGTCGCCGGGCTGGGCCTGTTCGACGCGGTGACCCTCGCCATGTCGACGCTCTCCACCGGCGGCTTCGCCAATTCCGACTATTCGCTGAGCGTGTTCAAGAATCCGGCGGTGGACTATGTGGCCATCGTCTTCATGATCGCCGGCGCCCTGCCGTTCCCGCTTTATGTGCGGGCGCTCTCGGGTGACACGCGGCGCTTCATCACCCACTCCGAGGTGCGGGTGTTCCTCGGCCTCATCGTCTTCTTTACCGCTCTGTCGTTCACCCAGCAGGTGGTCCAGGGCATCGCCTCGGGCGAGACGGCGTTGCGCGGGGCGTTGTTCACGGTGGTCTCGCTGATGACCACCACCGGCCTCATGGCGGTGGACTACACCAATTGGGGCGCGCTCTCGAACGCGATCTTCTTCGTGGTGATGTTCCTCGGCGGCTGCACCGGATCGACGTCCGGCGGCCTCAAGGCCATGCGCATCGCCATCACCGGCAAGGCCATCCGCCAGCACCTGAAGCGGGTCTCTTTCCGCAACGGCGTATTCCCGGTGCGCTACGGCGGCGCGCCGGTGGCGGACGACGTGGTCTCCTCGGTGCTCGGCTTCGTGTTCCTCTATATCTTCACCTTCCTGGTGGCGGGCATCGGCCTCAACCTCATGGGGCTCGACATCGTCACCGCCTTCTCGGCGGCCATCGCCTGCCTTGCGAATGTGGGGCCGGGGCTCGGCCCGGTGGTGGGGCCGTCCGCCAACTTCGCCAGTCTGCCGGATCCGGCGATCTGGCTGCTGACCCTCACCATGATGCTGGGGCGGCTCGAAATCCTCACCGTGCTGGTGCTGGTCCTGCCGCGCTTCTGGAACCGCTGACCGCTCGTCCGCGTCAGAAGTGGGCGAGATAGCCGCCGTCCACCGCCAGCACATGGCCGGTGACATAGGAGGCCGCGGGCGAGGCGAGGAAGACCGCCGCTCCGGCGATCTCGTCCGGCCGGCCCCAGCGCCCGAGCGAGGTGCGCCGGGAGAGCCATTCGCCCACCGCCTGGTCGCGCGCGAGTTCCGCATTGGGCTCGGTGAGGAAATAGCCGGGGGCAATGGCGTTCACGGTGATGGCGTGTGGCCCGAGGTCCGCCGCGAGCGCCCGCGTCAGCGCCTCGAGGCCGCCTTTCGCCGTGGTGTAGGCGGCATCGCCGGCGCGCGAGAGCGGCCCGGCGATGGAGGTGATGTTGATGATCCGCCCGCCCTGCTTGCGCTGCGCCATGCCGCGCGCCACCGCGCGGGTGAGGTGCGCCGGGGCGATCAGGTCGAGCTCGATCAAGGCCCGGAAGTCCGCCGTCTCCATGTCGAGGAAGCCGCGGCGGTCGCGCGCGCCGGCATTGTTGACGAGGATATGGATCGGCGCGCCGAGGCCATGCGCGCCGTCACCGCCTCGGCGTCGAACACGTCGAGGAGGAACGGCTCGGCATGGCCGCCCGTGCGGATGATGGCGGTTGCGGCGTCGGCGAGGCGCCCTGCGTCGCGCCCGTTCACCAGGACATGCGCGCCGGCCTGCGCCAGCGCCGCCGCGATCTCGAAGCCGAGCCCGGCCGCCGAGCCGGTGACGAGGGCGGTCTGCCCGGACAGGGAAAAGGGATGCGACATGGGGCGTCTCGCTCGCGCGGGCGGCAAGGCGCCCTTCGGATCAGGGCCAGCTTATAGCCGCGCGGGCGCGGCGCCGGAACCCGCGCCGCGGCGTCAGGCGAGGAGGCCCCCGCCACGGCGCC
>NZ_JBNFNU010000421.1:0-3542 GCF_057364445.1 Xanthobacter sp. BG11Y11_SDJG | reverse complement strand
CCCCGCCCCCTGCCGCCCGCTCGGCGCCGGACGGCCGCGCCCAGCGCGCCACGGTGGATCGGGTGAACGCCTATTACAATTCCATCCAGTCGCTGACCGGCACCTTCACCCAGGTGGACCCGGACGGCAGCCGCCGCACCGGCGACTTCTACATGCAGAAGCCGGGCCGGGTGCGCTTCGAGTATGACGCGCCGAGCCCGATCCAGCTGATCGCCAACGGCCAGTCGGTGGCGGTGCGCGACCGCACCCTCAACACCCAGGACATCACGCCGCTCGACCAGACGCCGCTGCGCTTCCTGCTCGCCGAGCGCATCGACCTCGCCAACGACCCGCACGTGACCGGCGTCTACCAGGACGACCATTTCGTCTCGGTGGCGATCGAGGAGAAGGTGCCCATGATCGGCACCTACCGCCTGCTGATCCTGTTCGACGCCAAGGACTACACGCTGAAGCAGTGGATCGTCACCGATCCGCAGGGCTACGACACCCAGGTGTCGATCGCCAACCTGAAGCCCAACGGCCGTCCGGACCCGAAGCTGTTCGTCATCAATTTCGAGCGCATGCTCCAGTAGGAGCCGCCGGCCCCATTGGACGCCATCCCGCCGCTCGCATAGCATGAGCGCCCCGCAACGGCCGTGGGAACCGCCATGCCCGCCTCCCAGGGCGAGGACCTGCTGAAGGACAGCCCGCGCGCCGGCCTCCCGGCGCACGGCGGCGAAGCCGTGCTGCTCGCTCCGGGCGCCGAGGCGGACCAGGCGTGGATCGCCGTCATCCGCAAGATGGACGAGACCTACGCCGAGCTCGTCAGCCAGCAGGTGGAGCTGGAGACCAAGAATGCGGCGCTGGAGGAGGCCCAGGGCTTCATCGCCGGCCTGCTCGGCGCCATGACCGATCTGCTCATCGCCTGCGACCTCTCGGGCCGGGTGGAGCAGGTGAACCGCGCCGCCGAGCGGGCCTTCGGGCTCAAGGCCGAGGCGCTGATCGGCCGGCCGCTCGCCGACCTGATCGACCCCGCCTCCCGCGCCACCGCCCAGGACGTGCTCGCCACCATGGCGAGCCGGCGCCGCATCGTCGACAGCGAGTTCATCTTCGCGACCCCGGACGGCCCCGAGCAGGTGGCGGTGAACGGCGCGCTGCGCTTCGATCCGCGCGGGCGCGCGGTGGGCATCGTGCTGGTGGGCCGGCCGCTCGGCGAACTGCGCCGCGCCTATTCGGACCTTGCCGCCGCCCACGAGCACCTCAAGCACACCCAGCAGCAGCTGGTGCATGCGGAGAAGATGGCCTCGCTCGGCCGCCTGGTGGCGGGCGTCGCGCACGAGCTGAACAACCCCATCTCCTTCGTCTACGGCAACGCCCACGCCTTGAAGCGCTATTCGGACCGGCTGCTGGCGTATCTGGACCAAGTGCATGACGGGGCCTCCGCCGCCGCGCTCCAGGCGGCGCGGGAGGACCTGCGCATCGACCGCGCCCGCGCCGACCTCGCCCCCACCCTCGCCGGCATGCTGGAGGGCGCCGAGCGGGTGCGCGACATCGTCGCCGACCTGCGCCGCTTCTCCTCCGACCGGCGCGAGGCGCCGAGCGTGTTCGACCTTGCCGCCGTGGTGCGCGCGGCGGTGGACTGGGTGGCGAAGTCGCAGATGCCGGACCTCGCCATCGCCATGGACCTGCCGGAGCCTTTCGAGGCCATCGGCCATCCCGGCCACATCCACCAGGTGATGATGAACCTGGTTCAGAATGCCGTCGACGCCATGGAGGGCCGCCCCGACGCGCGGCTGGAGATCACCGGCGCCATGGCCGGCGGCACGGCGCGCGTCCGCGTGCGCGACACCGGCCCCGGCATCGCCGACGAGGTGGTCGGCCGCATCTTCGATCCCTTCTTCACCACCAAGCCGGTGGGCAAGGGCACGGGGCTCGGCCTCTCCATCTGCTACCGCATCGTCGCCGAGCACCAGGGCGCGCTCGACGCGGACAACCATCCCGCGGGCGGGGCGGTGATGACGCTGACCCTGCCGGCGCCCGAGACGCGCTTATGAGCCGGCCCGCCCCCTTCACCGTGCTCTGGCTGCAATCGGGCGGCTGCGGCGGCTGCACCATGTCGCTGCTCTGCGCCGAGGCGCCGGACCTTTCCGCGACGCTCGACAGCGCCAACATCCGCTTCCTCTGGCACCCCACATTGTCCGAGGAGACGGGCACCGAGGCGACCGCATTGTTCGAGGCGGTGCTGGCGGGCGAGATCGCGCTCGACGCTTTGTGTGTGGAGGGCGCTCTGCTGCGCGGGCCGAACGGCACCGGGCGCTTCCACGTGCTGGCCGGCACCGGCATCCCCACCATCGACTGGGTGCGGCGGCTCGCCGGCGCCGCGCGCCATGTGGTGGCGGTGGGCAGCTGTGCGGCCTATGGCGGGGTGACGGCGGCGGGCGTGAACCCCACCGACGCCTGCGGCCTCCAGTTCGACGGGCGCCGGCGCGGCGGCGCGCTGGGCGAGGGGTTCCGCGCCCGCTCCGGCCTGCCGGTCATCAATGTCGCCGGCTGCCCGACCCATCCCAACTGGATCACCGAGACGCTGATGCTGCTCGCCGCCGGGCTGCTGGGCGAAGCCGACCTCGACGTCTACGGCCGGCCGCGCTTCTACGCCGACCATCTCGTGCACCACGGCTGCCCGCGCAACGAATACTACGAATACAAGGCGAGCGCGGAAAAGCTCTCCGACCTCGGCTGCATGATGGAGCATCTCGGCTGCCTCGGCACCCAGGCCCATGCGGACTGCAACACGCGGCTGTGGAACGGCGAGGGCTCCTGCACCCGCGGCGGCTATTCCTGCATCAACTGCACCGCGCCCGAGTTCGAGGAGCCGGGCCACGCCTTCCTGGAGACGCCGAAGATCGGCGGCATCCCGGTGGGCCTGCCCACCGACATGCCGAAAGCCTGGTTCATCGCGCTCTCCTCGCTGGCCAAGGCCGCGACCCCCGAGCGCCTGCGCCGCAACGCCACCGCCGACCACGTGCTGACCCCGCCCGCCGTCAAGGACATCAAGCGGCGATGAGCGCGGAGGCACGGCGCCTGGTGGTCGGCCCCTTCAACCGCGTGGAAGGCGACCTGGAGGTGCGCCTCGAGATCGCGGACGGGCGGGTGGGCGCGGCCTTCGTCGCCTCGCCCTTGTTCCGCGGCTTCGAGCGCATCCTGGAGGGGCGCGACCCGCGCGACGCGCTGGTGATCGCCCCGCGCATCTGCGGCATCTGCTCGGTGTCGCAGTCGCACGCGGCGGCGCTGGCGCTCGCCGGGCTGGAGGGGATCGCGCCGACGCCGAACGGGCGGATCGCCACCAACCTCATCCTCGCCGCCGAGAACGTCGCCGACCACATCACCCATTTCCACGTCTTCTTCATGCCGGACTTCGCCCGGCAGGTGTATGCCGACCGGCCCTGGTTCGCCGAGGCGGAGCGGCGCTTCAAGGCGGCGCAGGGGACGCGCGTGCGCGCCGCCATCGCCACCCGCGCGACCCTGCTCCACGTGCTGGGCCTGCTCGCCGGGCGCTGGCCGCA
>NZ_JBNFNU010000420.1:0-3546 GCF_057364445.1 Xanthobacter sp. BG11Y11_SDJG | reverse complement strand
CCCTCGACGATCTCGGTGCGCGCGCGCGCGGCGGCGGCGCGCGGCGCACGCGCACGGCGCTCCGTCACCCATCGCCCGCGCCACCGTCGGCGCCATGTCGTGCAATCCGGCCATCGGCGGGCTCGGCAAGGGGCACCTGGTGCGCGAGATCGATGCCCTCGATGGCCTCATGGGCCGCGTGGCGGACGAAGGCGGCATCCAGTTCCGCGTGCTCAACCGGCGCAAGGGACCGGCGGTGCGCGGCCCGCGCGCCCAGGCGGACCGCAAGCTCTATGCCCGCGCCATGCAGGCGGCGCTCGAGGCGCAGGCGGGCCTTGCCCTCGTCGAAGGCGAGGTGGCCGACATCGAGGCGAAGGACGCCCGCGTCACCGCGCTCCTTCTCGCCGACGGCCGGCGCCTCGCCTGCGGCGCAGCGGTGCTGACCACCGGCACCTTCCTCAACGGCCTCATTCATATGGGCGAGGTGAGCATGCCCGCCGGCCGGATGGGCGAGAAGCCGAGCCTCGGCCTCTCTGCGGCCCTGGCGCGGCTCGGTTTGCCGCTCGGCCGGCTGAAGACGGGCACGCCGCCGCGGCTCGACGGGCGCACCATCGACTGGGCATCGCTGGAGATGCAGCAGGGCGACGAGGACCCGGAGCCCTTCTCCGCCCTCACCACCCGACTGCCGAACCCGCAGGTGGCCTGCGGCATCACCCGCACCACGCAAGCGACACACGAGGTGATCCGCGCCAACCTGTCCCGCTCGGCCATGTATTCCGGCCGCATCGAGAGCACGGGGCCGCGCTATTGCCCGTCCATCGAGGACAAGATCGTCCGCTTCGGCGAGCGCGACGGCCACCAGATCTTCCTGGAGCCGGAGGGGCTGGACGATCCCACTGTCTATCCCAACGGCGTCTCCACCTCCCTGCCGGAGGAGGCCCAGCGCGCGCTGCTCGCCACCATTCCCGGGCTCGAGCGCGTGGTGATGCTGCGGCCCGGCTATGCCATCGAGTACGACCATGTGGATCCGCGCGCGCTGTCGGCGACGCTGGAGGCCAAGGGCGTCGTCGGCCTGTTCCTCGCCGGCCAGATCAACGGCACCACCGGCTATGAGGAGGCGGCGGCCCAGGCCTGCTCGCCGGGCTCAACGCCGCGCGCCGGGCGGGCGGTGCGGACGGGACGGTGATCGACCGCGCCTCGGCCTATCTGGGCGTGATGGTGGACGACCTCGTCACCCGCGGCGTGAGCGAGCCCTACCGCATGTTCACCTCGCGCGCCGAGTATCGCCTGACCCTGCGGGCCGACAATGCGGACCAGCGCCTCACCGCGCTCGGGCGCGATCTCGGCCTCGTGGGCGCGTCGCGCTGGGCGCACTTCACCACCCGCATGCAGGCGCTGGAGGCGGCGCGCGCGCTGGCTCGCGGCCTCGCGCTCACGCCCACGGAGGGCGCACGGCACGGCCTCGCGTTGAACCAGGACGGTCAGCGCCGCTCGGCGTTCGACCTGCTCGCTTATCCCGACATCGACCTTGAACGCCTCGCCGCGATCTGGCCGCAGCTGGGGGCGCTGCCGGCGGACATCGCCGCCCAGGTGGAGACGGATGCGAAATATGCCGTCTATCTGGAGCGCCAGGCCGCGGACATCGCCGTGCTGCGCCGGGACGAGGCCTTGGCCCTGCCCGACGACCTCGCCTATGGCGCGCTGCCCGGCCTCTCCAACGAGCTGAAGCAGCGGCTCGACCGCGTGCGCCCGCGCACCGTGGGGCAGGCCGGCCGCATGGAGGGGATGACCCCGGCGGCGCTGGCGCTGATCGTCACCCATGTGAGGAAGCGGGGGACGGGCGGATAGGACGCCCGGCCGCTGCTGTCTGTGGATCATGGGGATGGGTGCGGGTGCAAAGGAGCCGCGGACGGCGGCGGCATCGTTTGGCCGCTCTCGGCCGCAATGACGGCCTGCCGGAGCGAAGGAGCAGCGTCCATGGCGCACGACACGGGCAAGGCGGAGGTCGCGGCGCGTGTTTCACGTGAACATTGGCGCGCCTGGAGACCGTCGCTGCCCTGCTAGCCAAGTGGCAGAAGACGCTGAACCTGGTCTCCCCCGCCACCCTGCCCAACCTCTGGGAGCGGCATGTCGCCGACAGTTTACAGCTCGTTAACCATGTTCCGGAGACGGCGCGGCGCTGGGTCGATCTCGGATCCGGCGGCGGCTTCCCCGGCCTCGTGGTGGCGGCGGTGATGGCGGACCGCGACGGCGCCCGCGTGGTCCTGGTGGAATCCGACACCCGCAAGGCCGCCTTCCTGCGCGAGGCGGCGCGCCATGCGGCGCTGCCGGTGGAGGTTGAGGCCCGGCGCATCGAGGACGTGTCCGCCGCGCTCGCGCCCGGAACGCACGTGGTCTCCGCGCGCGCCTCGCGCCGCTGCCGAAGCCTGCTGGATCTCGCCGCGCCCTTCCTCGGCGCCGGGGCGCTCGGCCTGTTTCCCAAGGGCCGCGACGCCGAACGCGAATTGACCGAGGCGGCCAAAGGCTGGACACTCGATTTCGACCTCGCTCCGAGCCTCAGCGATCCCGACGGGCGGATCCTGGTGGTGCGGTCGGCGAAACGAGAGGCGCCCGCCGTGGACGCCGGCCAGGACATCCCACGTCAGGCACGCGCCCGCGACCGGGCGCCGAGGAACAGGCCATGACCGAGACCACCATCTCCCCGCTCTCCGACCGGGGCGCCGCCGCGCCGCCGCGCGTGCTCGCGCTCGCCAACCAGAAGGGCGGCGTCGGCAAGACCACCACCGCCATCAATCTCGGCACGGCGCTCGCCGCCATCGGCGAGAGCGTGCTGGTGGTCGACCTCGATCCCCAGGGCAACGCCTCCACCGGGCTCGGCATCGACCGGCGCGCGCGCAACCTCTCGACCTATGACGTGCTGGTAGGCGAGGCGACCCTGCGCGAAACCGTGATGGAGACCGGCGTGCCGTCGCTGCATGTGGCGCCGGCGACCCTCGACCTCTCCGGCGTGGAACTGGAGATCGCCGCCGAGCGCGACCGCGCCTTCCGCCTGCGCGCGGCGCTGGAGGCGCTGGCCGCGGACACGTCGGGCACGGCCTATTCCTACGTGCTGATCGACTGCCCGCCCTCGCTGTCGCTTCTGACCGTGAACGCCATGGCGGCGGCGGACGCCATCCTGGTGCCGCTGCAGTGCGAGTTCTTCGCCCTGGAAGGCCTGTCCCAATTGCTCAAGACCGTGGAGCAGGTGCGCACCGGGCTGAACCCGAACCTCACCATCCACGGCATCGTCCTGACCATGTACGACGCCCGCAACAACCTCTCCGACCAAGTGGTGGAGGACGTCCGGCAGTTCATGGGCGACAAGGTCTATGAGACGGTGATCCCGCGCAACGTGCGGGTGTCGGAGGCCCCCTCCTATGGCAAGCCGGTGCTGCTCTACGACCTGAAGTGCGTCGGCTCGCAGGCCTATCTGCGCCTCGCCTCCGAGGTGATCCAGCGCGAGCGCGCCGCCCCGCCGCCCCAGGCCCGCCCGCCGCTGAGCGGCGGTTGGCGTTTCGGGGCCGCCGC
>NZ_JBNFNU010000419.1:0-3554 GCF_057364445.1 Xanthobacter sp. BG11Y11_SDJG | reverse complement strand
CACCGGGGGAGGGACCAGCGGGCGCGGCAGGCGGGCGCAGGCTCGCCGGTTCCGCCGCTGGCGGCGGGTAGGCGGACGGCGGGTAAGCGGACGGCGGGTAGGATTGCGGGGGCGGCGCTTCCGGCGCCTTCACCGCCATCAGCGGCGCCGGCAGCGGACGCGGCGCCGGCTTGCAGATGGCGCGCCCCGAGGTGCGGCGCATGAGGTCCACATGAATGTGGTCGTAGTGGAACATGTTGGAGCCGGGCGCGAGCACGGTGGTGAACAGCTCGCACGCGCCCGCCTGCACCTGGAGCAGGAAGCCGCGCGCGTCCGCCGGGCCGCGCCAGCCGTCCTTCACCGTCACCCAGCGCCCGTCGGCGAAGCGGAAGGCGCCGATGTCGAGCGCATTGCCGAAGGCGTGCTCGGAGATCTTGGCATTGGGGTCGCCGTTCATGCCGCGGCAGGAATAGGCGGACATGTGGCGGATGGCGGTCACGGGCTGGCCCATCCAGGCCATAGCTGCGGGCTGGATCACCTCGGCGATCCAGCGGTCGGTCTCGCGGATGACCGGGCAGGCGAGCTTGCCGGTGGGCTCCAGCACCACATTGCCTTCGGCGAAGGCGTGCACCTGGAACGGATGCTCCATGCCGCAGGCGCCCGACCCGTTCAGCGCCGAGAGCGGCTCCATGAAGGCCGAGGCGACCACGCCCTTCTCGGCGAGGCACTGCTCTTCCGCCTGGGCACGCCAAGCCTCCCGCGTTTTCGAAGTCGAAACGACAGCCGGTGAGCAGCCCCGTGAGGACGAGCGAGGCTAAGAGAAACAAGGATACGCCGCGCGCCATGGCGGGCATCCTGGGGGAGCGGCCTTGCGAACGGGTTAAGGCGCGCCACGCCGGTCTGGCATTTTACCCGGAACGGCGAGCGGCACTGCGCCGCCGGCGGCGGCCATTGGATCCGGGGGGGCGCGGCGCCCGGGCCAAGCGCGAACGGCGGCGCTCGAACCCGGCGCCGCGTCGCTTGTGTTTCTGTGTCCCGAAAAGAGGGTCCGGCGGTGCCGACGCGCCGCAGGTTCCTCAGTCGGTCTCGGTCTCGCCCCGCGGCGAGCGGACCGATGCGGGATCGGCCGCTGCGGGGGCGGGCGCGGCGATGTCGCCGGCAGGACCCGAATCGCGCTGCTCGAAGGCGGACTGGAGCCGCTCGGCAAGGCGCATCAGGTCGTCCGGCACCTGCTCGTTGGTGTAGCCGTCGAATAGATCGCGCAACTCACGGCCGATGAGGTCCTGGCGCGCGGAAATATCCCGTCGGTGAGGCGTTCGCATGCCGCCGGTCTCTTTCTGGTTCTGCGTCGACGCGGGGGAAGCATCCAAGGGGAAGGCGCGCACCGTTCGCATGGCTCTTCATCAAGGCAGACGCAGGCGGAAGGAAACATGTGCCATCCGCAAGCGTGCGTTGCAACAGGGAGTGGCGGCGCAACGGCCCCGCCTTCGGGAAAACCGGCCTGCGGTCGGCTTCATTCGCGGAACAGCCGTGAAGGACGGGCTGCAGCGGAGCCGTCGTCCGGCTCGTGGTCAGGCTCGTGGTCCCACGGCAGCACGCCGAGGGAGTCGGCGTCAGCGCGCTTGACATCCGCGCCTGCGAAGGTGGCCTCCACCTCGCGCAGGACGCGGCGCTCCTCGTCGACGATCCGCGGACGGCGCGGCCGGAGCGCCGACCGCCCGCGCGGCGGCGACTGCCAAGTTTCGGCCGTCGGGGTCTCCCTTTCCGGGTGCCGCGCTTGGGTCATGGTGAGGTCTCCGCGCTTCCATCCGCCGGTCAAACGCTGGCCCGCGGGTTTGTTCCAGCGGAAGCATGCGCGGCGGCAGGCAATCTGCGCGCGGGGGACCGGGCAAAAAAGAAGCGGGCCGGGGATGCCGGCCCGCTCATGAAGTCGAACTCAGAGGTCCGGAAAGTCTAAGGCCAACACGGTAAACAAAGCCTTCCGTCGCGCGGGCCGAAGCGTTCAGCCGCCGGCCGCGAAAAAAGGGGCGCCGCAGCGCCCCTTCTTCCTCCGGTCCGGTGGGCCTCAGGGGCACTGCACCCGGTACTGGTTGCCGTAGCGGTCCTTGGCCCAGCAGGCGCGCGGCGTGGTCTCGGCGCCGATGATGGCGCCGGTGCCGGCGCCGATGAGGCCGCCCACGAGCGCACCGGTTCCCGTGCCGGTGGCCGCCGCACCAATGAGCGCGCCGTGCCGGCACCGATGGCCGCGCCGCCGACCGCACGGTCGGAACGGGAATATTCGCTGCACCCGCCGAGAGCGAGCGCGAGGGCGCCCGCGATGAGAGCCGCTTTCATCCTGATCTCCTGCCCCTTCTTGCGGCCGGAAGGCCGCAAGCGCGTCCGCCCCTAAGGCTTGCCTCGCCGGGCAGCAGGCGGACGGCACCGCGCGGCGAGGGTCCGGAGGGCCGCCCCCGCGGGGACCGGACCTAAGGTCATATATCATGGCAAATTCGGGCCGGCCCGTCCTTGCCGGCCTATCAAGCGCCAGCGCGGGGGTTGAGTTCCCCCGCGGCGGCGACGGTTTTCGCGAGGCGACGAACGCCCTCGGCGCTCGGCGCGCATGCCGGCGACCCCAGCATGTTTGCGGCAGCCCCGGCCGGTCGGGCGGGCCGCAGGCCAGGCCGGCCGCCGGCCGCAAGCTTGGCCGGACGCCGCGAAGAAGGTGGGCCGGTGTGGCTTACGGGTCACGATGGGGGTATCTGAAAACCTTCATCGGCGTCGGGGCGAGTCCCCCGCCATCATGATTGCGCCCGGTCGCCGACAAACCCGCGCCGGAATGGGAACCTCCGCCGCGCCGGGACGTTTCTACCGCATAGCTCAAGAGAGGTTGTGTTTGATGCATTCGTCCGCCGCGCGCGCGTGCGCTCCCGAGCCCCGACCGGAGATCCGCTTGGCTGCTTCTTTTGATCCTGGCACCCACGCATTGTTCCTCGACGTGGACGGAACGCTGATCGACATCGCCCCCCACCCCGATGCGGTGCGGGTGCCGGCGGGTCTCGTGCGCCTCCTGGAAGACCTTTCCGCGCGCTTCGGCGGCGCGCTCGCTCTGGTCAGCGGGCGCACCGTGGCCCGGCTCGATGCGCTGTTCGCGCCGCTCATCCTGCCCGTGGCCGGCGTCCACGCGCCGAAATGCGCCTCGCGGCGGGCGGTCCGGTCGCCTCCACCGTCCAGCCGTTCCCGGAACGGCTGCGCCAGGGCCTCGGCGACCTCGCGCGCCGCTTCGACGGGGTGTTCACCGAGGACAAGACCAGCGCCATCGCCGTGCACTACCGCGCGGCCCCCGACGCCCGCGCGCTGCTCGGCGACGAGATCGCCGCGCTGGTCGAGGCCTGCGGCCGCGGCTATGCGGTGCTGCCGGGGCAGATGGTGTTCGAGGTGAAGCCGGCGCTGCACGACAAGGGCACGGCGGTGGCCGCGTTCCTGGAGCAGCCGGCCTTCGCCCGGCGCCGCCCGGTGTTCGTGGGCGACGACGTGACCGACGAGGCGGGCTTCGCCGCCGCCCGCGCCCATGGCGGGCTGGCGGTTTCGGTGGGCCG
>NZ_JBNFNU010000418.1:0-3557 GCF_057364445.1 Xanthobacter sp. BG11Y11_SDJG | reverse complement strand
GCCGGCGGGCGGTCCGTCGGTGCCGGCTGCGCCTGGGGTTCGGCGGGAGGCTGCTGGGGCGCCTGGGCCATCGCCGGCCAGGCGACTGTCGACCAGGCGAACACCGAGGCCGTCAGCACGCGGGCGAGATTTCCGGTAGGGAAGCGGGAACGCCGTTGGGAATAAGGGACTTTCACTTCGCCCTCCAACCACATGACGCGCCGACCAGACGCGATTTTCTTCTTGACCGCAAGCGGCTTGCGCAATTGCGTGCGCGTCGCCGTCCGCCATTACCTCACCTCGCGGAATCTCTGCCGGGCCGCTTGCGCGGCCTTTGTACAGCGCCCGCGCTTCGCTATGGTTCCCGCCGATCCGCGCAACGGGAGATCAGATGCCGAAAACCGTGACCCTGCCGGGGGGAGAGCGCGTGCCCGCATTGGGCCAGGGCACCTGGTACATGGGCGAGCAGCGGGGACGCCGCGCCGACGAGGTGGCTGCGCTGCGGGCCGGTCTCGACCTCGGCCTCACCCTCATCGACACCGCCGAGATGTATGCCGACGGCGGTGCGGAGGAGGTGGCGGGCGAGGCGATGAAAGGCCGGCGCGGGGAGGTGTTCCTCGTCAGCAAGGTCTATCCCCACAATGCCAGCCGCGCTGGGGTCGCCGCCGCCTGCGAGCGCTCGCTGAAGCGGCTCGGCACCGACCGCATCGACCTCTACCTGCTGCACTGGCGCGGCAGCCATCCGCTGGCCGAGACCATCGCCGGGTTCGAGGCGCTCCACAAGGCGGGCAAGATCCGCCACTGGGGGGTGAGCAATCTCGACGCCGGCGACATGGCGGAGCTGTTTTCCGCCGGCGGCCGGGCCTGCGCCGCCAACCAGGTGCTCTACAATCCCAGCCGCCGCGGGCCGGAGTTCGACCTGTTCCCGCTCATGGAAAAGGCGGGCATCCCCGCCATGGCCTACAGCCCCATCGAGCAGGCGCGCCTGCCGCGCGGCGGCGCGCTGGGCGCGGTGGCGAAGAAGCACGGCGCCGACCCGTTCCAGGTGGCGCTCGCCTGGGTCATGCGCCGGCCGGACGTGATCGCCATCCCCAAGGCGAGCCGCATCGCCCACGTGCAGGCCAATGCCGCGGCGCGCGACCTCGTGCTCGATGCCGAGGACCTCGCCGCCATCGACCACGACTTCCCGCCACCGCGGCGCAGGACGGCGCTGGAGATGCTCTGAGCCGCCTCAGGCGGGAGGCGAGGGCGCGGCCTCGTCTAGCGGCACGGCGATCACCACCACATCCGCCTCGGGGATCGCCGCGCGGACGGTGCGGCGCATGGCTTGGGTCACGGCGCCCACGTCGGCGAGGGTGCGGGCGGGATCGAACGCCACCGTGATCTCCACATGGGGCACGGTCCCCGAGCGGCGGGTGCGCACGCCGATGAGCTGCTCATAGTGCCGGAAGGAGGCGGCGAGCGCCGCCGTCACCTTGAGCTGCAGCGGCTCGGCCAGCGCCCGGTCCAGAAGGTCGGGCAGGGCCTCGTAGATCATCTGCGCGCCGACCACCGCCATGAAGCCGGCGCCGACCAGGCCGCCCACATCGTCGGCGAGCCGCGCCAGCTCCCGGTTCGGCGAGAGCGCATCGATCGCGACGCAGGCCACCACCGTCACGGATGCCGCCGCCTTGGCGATGCGGGCGCGGAACTGCGCCCCGACGATGATGGAGGTGCCGGAACGGGTGGCGTGCCACAGCGGCCACAGCGGCATCACGTTGGTGAACAGGTTGTAGATCACCAGCATGATGGCGACGCTGGCCCAGAACGGCGTCAGGAGCGGCTGCTCGGAGGCTCCCATCACCTTGGCGACGATGAAGGCGGCGGCCAGGACCAGCAGCGCGCCGACGCTCGCCGAGAGCATGCGCTCCACCTTGCCGACCCCGAACTCGTAGAAATAGGTCTGCCCGCGATGCACCGCCCGCAGCGTGACGAGCGCGGCGCCTTCGACCAACAGCAGCAGCCCGCCGCGCAGCAGTTCCGCCAGCATGGCGAGCGAGCCGATCCGCCAGACGGTGAAGGCGTAGGGAACGAACACGCTGACGTCCAGCAGCAGGGCGATGAGGATCGCGCGTTCCTTCTGTCGGTCGGTGTCGCTGGGCTCACGCACGGCACTGCCCTCGGCGAACGCAGGGGCGGCTCGCGATCGGTGCCAGTCTAGGGCCGGACGGCGTCGCTTGGGATCATCTGAATAGAGGAGCGCGGCCCGCCGCGCTCACGGCGCCTTGGGGCCGCGCATGGTCAGCCGGTCGCCGCGGAACTCGAAGCCGTCGAGGCGCGAGAGGAAGGTCATGCCGAGCAGGCTGGTGCGCAGCACGCCCGGCGGCGACACCAGCGCCGGCACCTGGCGCTCGACGATGCCGCCGACGATGATGTTGTCGATGGTCACGGCCGCCGCCTTGGTCCGCCCGTTGGCGGTTTCCACCGCCACGTCATAGGTCAGGAATTCCACCGGCAGGCCGGCCGCCTGCGCGGCGGCGTGGGTGAGCACCACCGAGGTCGCCCCGGTGTCCACCAGCATCGGCACGCCCGCGCCGTTCACGGACGCGCGCACCGCGAAGTCGCCGGCGGCGCCGCGCGTGACCTCCACGGTCACCCGTGCGCCCTCCAGGCGCGGCACCACATAGCCCGGCACCAATTGGCCGATGACGCGCTGGGCCACCGCCTGGAGCGGATCGCGATAGGTGTAGGCGACGGCCAGCACCGCCGCGAGCACCACCCAGAAGGCCGCCGCGATCAGCGATTCGGCGACCCGGCCCCGGAACATGGACCAGGCGAAGGCGCCGACGAAGATGGCGATGGAGAGCTTGGCGACCAGGCTGCCGAACTGGTCGAGGTCGAGCCCGGCCACCGATCCCTGTTCGTGGTGCACGGCCAGCACCACGACGCCGCCGAACAGGCCGAGCAGCAGCAGCCAGAGGAGCCGGTCACCGCGCATCGTCGTCGTCCGGAGGGCCGTCGAGGAACAGGCCCGGCTGCGCCGCCCGGAGCCGGTCGAGACGGGCGGCGAGGGAAGCCATGATGGCGGCGCGGTTCTCGGGCGAGAGCGACGGCCAGGAGCCGATCTCGCGCATGGTGCGCCCGCAGCCCAGGCAGATCCCGCTCATGGGCTCCAGCGTGCAGATGCGCACGCAGGGTGTCGCGATGGGGGCGGGGGTGGCTTGCGGCATCGCTTCGGCGACCGGGTCTCTCGCGGCTCGGGGCCCGCATTCGGGAATCATCTGCGCGCCGCGCGGGCGCTCAGGCGTTCCGGGCGAAGATAAGAACGCCAAGGAGAAACGCAATCTCCGCCACCTGCTGGGTGGCGCCGGCCACGTCTCCGGTCTGGCCGCCGATCATGTGCTGCGACAGGCGCACCATGGCGCCGAGCGCCAGCAGGGGGCGATCAGGCCGGCGAAGGTGGCGCCCACGCCGAAGCACGGCACCAGAACGAGGGCCGCCACCAATGCCGCCACCAGCGCGCAGGAGGCGGCAGCCTCGGGGGAGGGCTGGCCGACCCCGGCCGATGCGCCGTCGGTGCGCGCCGGCGGCAAGGCGCA
>NZ_JBNFNU010000417.1:0-3566 GCF_057364445.1 Xanthobacter sp. BG11Y11_SDJG | reverse complement strand
CCTCGCCGCGATCGCCGACGCGCGCGCGCAGCTGCGCGCGCGCGCCTGCGATCGGCACGGGAACGGGGGTGCTTGCCATCGCCGCCGCGCGGGCGCTGCGGACGCCGGTGACGGCGAGCGACATCGACGTCGTGGCGGTCCGGACGGCGCGGGAGAATGCGCGCGCCAACGGCGCGGCGCCTTTGTGCGGTTCGTGCATGCGGCGGGCGCGGACGCGCGCGCGTGGGCAGGACGGTCCCTACGACCTGATCCTCGCCAACATCCTGCTGCCGCCGCTGAAGCGGCTGGCGCGGCCGCTCTGCGCGCTCCTGGCGCCGGGCGGCACGGGTGGTTCTGTCGGGGCTGCTCGATGCCCAGGCGCCGGCGGCGCTCGCCGCCTACCGCGCCCGGGGGGCTTCATCTGGTGCGCCGGCGCTCCATCGAGGGCTGGACGACCCTCACGCTGGCGCGCGCGGCCGGACGTCCGCTGCCGCGGCGCTAGAGCACGCGCCGATCGGCTTGCATCGCAAGCTGATCGGACGACACGTTCTCTCCTCAAATTCAGAGCGGGTACGCTCAGCGCTCCCCGCGCTCGTAGCCGCGCATGTGGCGGGCGATCTCGCGCTCCGCCTGGGCGCTGCGGGCGGCGATGATGGCGTCCAGCACGCGGGCGAAGAAGCCCTTGGCGGGGGTGCCCGCCGCCTGGACGGATACGCTCTTCTGGCCGGCGAGAGACTTCGGAAAGGTGACGGCGCTCATGGAGGCCTCCTGCTGCAGCGGTCGCAGCGGAGCCGCGACCGTGATGCAATGCAATATATGCCGCACTGCAGCAGACGAGAATGGATAGGTCAGCATGACTGCCCTGCATTGCGTGCAATGCGGGCGGATTTGGAAGCTGACTAAGGTCTAGGCATTTCCGATCGCCTTGACCCCGAGGAGCGCCGGGGCGCCGCGCCCCCCGGCGGAACGCCGTCGGCGCCCTGAGCGCCGCGCGGCGGGTTCAGGATGCCCGCGGGGCCATGGCCACCGAGCGTCCGAGGCCTTCCGGCCGCGGCAGCGCCGCGTGGGCGGCGCGCATGGTGGCCACCAGGGCCAGCACGTCGTCCGGAAACGGCACGGCGCGGCGGGAGGCCAGATCCACGTGGATCGCCACCTGCTCGCAGGTGGCGGACTCCCAGCCTTCGGTGCCATGATGCAGCGTCTGGAACAGGTGAAGACGCTTGTCGTCATAGTCGACGAGGCGAAGGGTGACGCGCACCGGGCTCTCCGGCTTCAGTTCGCGCAGGTAGCGCACATGCGCCTCGGCGGTGAAGAAGGAGGCGCCGCAGCTTTCGGCATAATCCGGGCCGAGGCCCAGCAATTGGGACGCCTCGTCGACGGCGCGGTCGAACAGGAGGTTGTAATAGGCCATGTTCAGATGGCCATTATAGTCGATCCACTCGCGCTCCACCTTCATGGCGGAGGAGACGAAGGGAGCGAAGAACACAGGTTCGAAGTCGATCCGGTGTAGCATGGCGAGCCGCCTGTGGCAGGAGGTTTGCTCGATTGTTATTCAGTGTGCCGACACAACAGGCATTCGTCACGCCTGAAATCACGCCGACGGGGCCGCAGTCGCGAATCACAAAAAGCACTGTCAAGAAAAAACGGTTCCAATACGGTCGATTTTACCGCCTTCCACATCCACCCCCGCCGCCCGCCAGATCGCCCTCGGGGATACAAGTTAAGGAATCGTAAATGCTTGTTGCATCCGCGAAATCCGAATCCACCTTGCCGGAGCGTGTCATCCTTGCCACGCAGGACCTCAAATCCGCCCTCGATCACAAGATCGTGACAAACCCGGTGATCCGATCCCAGCACGCCAATGTCACCACCTACCTGCCCAACGAGCCGGCGGACGTGGTGGTGTTCGCCGAGAGCGCAGCGGACGTGCAGCAGGCGGTGCGCATCTGCGCCGCGCACAAGGTGCCGGTGATCCCGTGGGGCGCGGGCACCTCGCTCGAGGGCCAGGTCAACGCCCCGTTCGGCGGCGTGTGCATCGACCTCTCGCGCATGAACCGCATCCTCGCCGTCAATGCCGAGGACCTCGACTGCGTCATCGAGCCCGGCGTCACCCGCAAGCGGCTCAACGAGGAGCTGCGCGACCAGGGCCTGTTCTTCCCGATCGATCCCGGCGCCGACGCCTCGCTGGGCGGCATGGTTTCCACCCGCGCCTCGGGCACCAATGCGGTGCGCTACGGCACCATGAAGGACAACGTGCTCTCGCTCGACGTGGTGACGCCCTCGGGCGAGCTCATCACCACCGCGACGCGGGCCCGCAAGTCCTCCGCCGGCTACGACCTCACTCGGCTCTATGTGGGCGCGGAGGGCACACTCGGCATCGTCACGGGCATCACGCTCAAGCTCTACGGCATCCCCGAGGCGATCTCGGCGGCGGTCTGCCCGTTCCCGTCCATCGAGGCGGCCTGCAATGCGGTCATCATGACCATCCAGTGCGGCATCCCGGTCGCGCGCATCGAGCTGCTCGACGAGGTGCAGGTTCGCGCCTCCAATGCTTATGCCAAGCTCGCGCTGGCCGAGACGCCGACCCTGTTCCTGGAATTCCACGGCACCGAGGCGAGCGTGCACGAGCAGGCGGACCGCTTCGGCGCCATCGCCACCGAGTTCGGCGGCGGCCCCGCGGCGTTCGCCGTCAAGCCGGAGGAGCGCACCAAGCTCTGGCAGGCGCGCCACGACGCCTACTGGTCGGCGCTGCCGCTGCGCCCCGGCGCCAAGGCGTGGCCACCGACGTGTGCGTGCCGATCTCGCGGCTCGCCGAATGCGTCATGGAGACCAAGCGCGACATCGAGGAGATGGGGCTCGTCGCCCCCATCGTCGGCCATGTGGGCGACGGCAACTTCCACACCACGCTGATGGTGGACCACGACGACCCGGCGGACGTGGAGAAGGCGCATCTCTACATGAAGCGCCTCGTCGCCCGGGCGCTCGCCATGGGCGGCACCTGCACCGGCGAGCACGGCATCGGCCAGGGCAAGATGGGCTACATGGCGGCCGAGCACGGCGAGGGCGCGCTCGACGTGATGCGCGCGATCAAGCGCACGCTCGATCCCGACAACATCATGAACCCGGGCAAGATCGTCGCGATCTGATCGCAATCTCCCGGCATACCGGGCGTTGGCGCCGCTTCGGCGGCGCACAACCTTTTCGGGAGTGTGGATGTGCAGGGCATCCTGATTAGCCTCGCCTCGGCGGTCATCCTCGCCATCGGCGGCGCGTTCGCGGCGCCCTATGTGGTGGACTGGAACGCCTGGCGCGGCACGTTCGAGAGCGAGATCGGCCACGCCATCGGCCTGCCGGTGGTGATCCGCGGGCCGATCGACGCGCAGATCCTGCCCGCCCCGCGCATCGTCCTGCGCGACGTGACGCTCGGCGACGTGGTCTCCACCGGCGGCACCGTGAAGGAGCTGCGCGCCGAACTCTCCCTCGGCGCCCTCATGCGCGGCGAGGTGGAGGCGACCGGCGTCGCGCTCGACCGCCCGCAGATCGCGCCTCGTGCTCGATTCCGCCGGGTCGCTTCGCGTTGCCCACCG
>NZ_JBNFNU010000416.1:0-3572 GCF_057364445.1 Xanthobacter sp. BG11Y11_SDJG | reverse complement strand
CCCCGAGCGCCGCCGCAGGGGGCCGGGCGTCGGGCAGGCGGTCGCGGATGGGCGTCTCCCGCTCACGGGCAGCCCCTCCTGCACGATGTGCGGCAGCGGCATGGCGTCGCCCGCGCCGGAGGCGAAGGAGAACGGCGCATCATACAGGCGCAGCACCACCTTTACCCGGCTGCGCGCACCGGTGGGCAGCCAGTTGCCGGAGCGCGCGCGCGGCGACAGGCGCACGTCGATGGCGCCCTGGTCGGTATAGACCGCCTCGGCGCTGGTGAGGCCGTAGCGCCCGGCATCGTTGGGGATCAGCCGGCCGTCCGCATCCATGAGCGTCAGCGTCCACAGCCGCGCCTGCGGCAGCACGCCGGAGAGGCGCGTCACACAGCGCCCGTCGATCGGCCGGCCTTCATCGTCCGTGCTGGCGAGGAAGAGCAGGCCGTCGGCCAATTCGATGGGCAGTTCGCCGGAGCGGGCGAGGGCGGCGCGGGCATAGGGATCCGCCTTCACCGTGCCGGCGCGAGGCCAGCTCTCCCAGGCGCCGGAGCGCACCACGTCGAGCCCGCGGCTCTCGCTGACGGCAAACCACGTCACGCCGAGCCCCAGCACGGTGGCGGCAAGCAGGGTGAAGGCGAGCGGCAGCAGGCGCACCGGGCAAATTCCACACCGCGGCCGAACGCGCCGCCGCGCCTTGATAAAGCAAAACGGCCGGCCAGGAAAAGGCGGGGCGCGTGGCTGCGGCCGACCGGCGTCGGGGGCGGGCGCGTCCCGTTACCGTTCGCGCCTCAGCCGAGGGTGCCGAGGCGCTCGGCCACCTCAGGCGGGAAGGGCGTCGAGCGGCGGGTCTGCCGGTCCACCAGGACCATCACGGTCTCGGCGGTGGCGACGCATGTTGCGCCCTGATACAGGGCCTGGCCCAGCGTCACCGAGCTGCGGCCAACCTTGAGCACGCGGGTGCCCACTTTCACCTCGCCGGGCCACATCACCTCGGCCCGGAAGTCGAGCACGATGCGCGCCAGCGAGAAGAAGGCGCCTTCGGGCGCCATCGCGCGGTCGCCGACCCGCAGGAGCTGTGTGCGCCCGGTCTCCAGATAGGTGGAGATCACGGCGTTGTTGACATGGCCCAGCATGTCGGTGTCGCCGAAGCGGATGGTGTCGAAGGCCTGCACCGGAAAGCTGTCGAGGGTCGGCAGGGGCGGCTTCTCGCGGTCGGTCACGGCAGGGCTCCGGTCGGGCTGAGGGCGGCGGTCAGGACGGGCGGCCGAGCACGCGCCAGCCGATATCCTTGCGGAAGAAGCCTTCCGGCCAGTCGATCTGGGTGATGGCGTCATAGGTGCGCGCCCGCGCTTCCGCCAAGGTGCGCCCGCTGCCGGTGACGTTGAGCACGCGGCCGCCGTTGGAGACGAGGTTCGCGCCCTTGAGGCGGGTTCCCGCCTGGAACACGAGGACACCCTCATGGGCGCGGGCCGCGTCGAGCCCGCCGATGACGCTGCCGGTCTGGTGCGGGCCGGGATAGCCGCGGCTGGCATAGACCACGGTCATGGCGGAGAGCGGGAACCAGGCGGGCGTGACCTCGGCGAGCCGTCCGGTGGCGGTGGCGTAGAGCACCTCCAGGAGGTCGCCGGCATAGCGCGGCATCAGCACCTGGCACTCGGGATCGCCGAAGCGGCAATTGTACTCCACCAGCTTCGGCCCCTCGGCCGTGAGCATGAGGCCGGCATAGAGCACGCCGCGATAGGGCGTGCCGGCGGCGACCATGGCTTTCGCGGTGGGCACCAGGATCTCGGCGATGGCCCGCGCCTCCAGTTCCGGCGTCAGGACCGGGGCGGGGGAATAGGCGCCCATGCCGCCGGTATTGGGGCCGAGGTCGCCGTCATAGGCGCGCTTGTGGTCCTGGGCGCTGCCGAAGGGGACCACGGTCTCGCCGTCGACGAGGGCGAACAGGCTCGCCTCCTCGCCTTCCATGAACTCCTCGATCAGCACCTCGGCGCCGCCCGCGGCGAAGACCTGGGCGATGGCGTCGGTCGCCTCCTCCACCGTGAGGGCCACCACCACGCCCTTGCCGGCCATCAGCCCGTCCGCCTTCACGACGATGGGCGCGCCCTGATCCTTTACGTAGCGGCAGGCGGCCTCGGCGTCCGAGAACCGGCCGAAGGCGGCGGTGGGGATGCCGTTGGCCTTGCACAATTCCTTGGTGAAGAGCTTGGAGCCCTCCAGCCGGGCGGCCGCGGCGGTGGGGCCGAAGGCGGGGATGCCCGCGGCGTCGAGGCGGTCCACCAGGCCCGCCACCAGCGGCGCCTCGGGGCCGACCACCACGAAGCCGATGGCGTGGTCGCGGCAGAAGGCCACCAGCGAGTCATGGGCGGACAGGGGAATGCCCTCCACCAGGTCCGCATGCTCGGCGATGCCGGGATTCCCGGGCGCAGCGTAGAACTGGCCCATGGATGGGCTCTGCGCCAGCTTCCACGCCAGCGCGTGCTCCCGCCCCCCCGAACCGAGCAGCAAAACGTTCATGCCCCGCATTCTCCTTCTTCTTGCCCCATTGGCTATCGGCTCGCGCGCCCGGCGACAACCCCCATGGCTCTGCGCTCGCCGCATGGGGGCTGTCCCCGTTATGCTCGCCTGACCGCAATCGAGGCGCCCCGATTCGATGGCCGACCACCCGGATACCCGCGTCAACGCCCCCGAATGGAGCGTCTCCGAACTGTCCGCCGCGCTCCGCCGCACGGTGGAGGACGCCTACGGCCATGTGCGGGTGCGCGGTGAAATTTCCGGCTATCGCGGCCCCCATTCCTCAGGCCACGCTTATTTCAGCCTGAAGGACCAAGGCGCGCGGCTCGACGCGGTGATCTGGAAGGGCACCTTCGCGCGCCTGCGCCTGCGGCCGGAAGAGGGGCTGGAAGTGGTCGCCACCGGGCGGCTCACCACCTATCCCGGCAAGTCCGGCTACCAGATCGTCATCGAGGCGCTGGAGTTCGCGGGCGCCGGGGCGATCATGGCCATGCTGGAGGAGCGCAAGCTGCGCCTCCAGGCGGAAGGCCTGTTCGACCCGGCGCGCAAGAAGGCGCTGCCCTATCTGCCGCGCGTCATCGGCGTCGTCACCTCGCCCACGGGGGCGGTGATCCGCGACATTCTGCACCGCCTCGCCGACCGGTTCCCGCGCGATGTTCTGGTGTGGCCCGTGCGGGTGCAGGGCGAGACCAGCGCCGCCGAGGTCGCCGCCGCCATTCGCGGCTTCAACGCTCTGGCCGAAAGCGGGCCGGTGCCGCGTCCGGACGTGATCGTGGTGGCGCGCGGCGGCGGCTCGCTGGAGGATCTCCTGGGCTTCTCCGAGGAGATCGTGGTGCGCGCGGCGGCGGAAAGCGCCATCCCGCTGGTCTCGGCCGTGGGCCACGAGACCGACGTGACGCTGATCGACTTCGCCGCCGACCTGCGCGCCCCCACCCCCACCGCCGCCGCCGAGCTGGTGGTGCCGGTGCGCTCGGACCTGATCGCCCAGGTGGAGGGGCTCGGCGCGGCGCCTTGCCGCCGCGCCGGTGCGGCTTCAGGAGCGCCGCCGCCGCCGATCTGCGCGCGCTGGCGCG
>NZ_JBNFNU010000415.1:0-3575 GCF_057364445.1 Xanthobacter sp. BG11Y11_SDJG | reverse complement strand
CTCGGTGCCGGCCTCGCGGCGGTGGCGCGCCTCCTCCGCCTCCACCGAAGCCCGCTCGGCGGCGTTGCGCACCAGGCGGTCGCGCAGCTCGCGCACGGACTGTTCGAGGCTCGTCCGGCGCGCGCCGAGGTCGGCGAACAGCGTGGTCTTCTCCTCCAGCGCCGTCTCCGCCTCGGCCAAGGCGGCGGCGATCTCGGCCATGCGGTCGCCGGCGACCATCTCCGCTTCGGCGGCGGCCTCCTGCTCGGCGCGCAGCGTCTCGCTCTCGTCGGCGAGGCGCTCCAGCACGCCCGAGGCGTCGGCCGAGAGCGCCTTCTCGCGCTCCAGGTCCTGCGCCAGCTGCACGATGCGCCGCTCCAGGTCCTGGCGGCGGGCGGCGATGCGCGCCTCCTCCTTGTCCAGCTCGCCGCGAGCAAGCGTGAGGCGCTGGAGCGCGGCGGCGGCCTCCGCCTCGGCCTGGCGCAGCGGCGGCAGTTCATGGGCGGCGATGGCCTGGAGCCGCGCCGCCTCGGCCTGGATGCGGGTGGTCTCGGCGCCGTCGCGCACGCTCGCCTCCACGGCGCGCTCGGCCTCGGCCAGCGCCGCCGTTACCTCGCGCCAGCGCAGCCACAGAAGCGTCGCCTCGCACTGGCGGATCTCGGCGGCGAGGCCCTTGTAGCGCACGGTCTGGCGCGACTGGCGCTTGAGGCTCTCCACCTGGGTGCCGAGCTGGACGATCACGTCCTCGACCCGGGCGAGGTTCTGCTCGGCCGCCTTGAGGCGCATCTCCGCCTCGTGGCGGCGGGCATGCAGGCCGGCGACGCCCGCCGCCTCCTCCAGGATGCGGCGGCGCGCATTGGGCTTGGCGCCGACGATCTCGCCGATCTGCCCCTGGCGCACCAAGGCCGGGGAGCGGGCGCCGGTGGAGGCGTCGGCGAACAGCAGGTTCACGTCGCGCGCCCGCACGTCGCGTCCGTTGATCCGGTAGGCCGATCCCGAGCCGCGCTCGATGCGGCGCACCACCTCCAGCTGGTCCCACTCGTTGAAGCCGGCGGGGGCGGTGCGGTCGGAATTGTCGAGCTGGAGCGCCACCTCGGCCGCGTTGCGCGCCGGCCGCCCCGTGGTGCCGGCGAAGATCACGTCGTCCATGTCCTGGGCGCGCATGGCCTTGTGCGAGCTTTCGCCCATGACCCAGCGCAGCGCCTCGACGAGGTTGGACTTGCCGCACCCGTTCGGGCCCACCACGCCGGTGAGGCCGGGCTCGATGATGAGGTCGGTGGGCTCGACGAAGGTCTTGAAGCCCACGAGCCGCAGGCGGTTGAACTTCATTTCGGGGGCCGCGGGCGGTTGGACGTCATCCGGTCAATGCATTTCGAGGCATGGCATGAGGTGTGCCAGCCTTTGGCGGTTGTGGTCAAACCGAGCCTGCACGCGCGGCGCGGGGCAGGCAAGGGGCAGGCCGGGCGCGGGCCTTGCGCGTCCACAGGCCGCGGGGCGCCTTCCCCGGCTTTCAGGGTCCGGCGGAGGCCGGGGCGCGCATTCTGCGGGTTCCACCCCATGCCGGAAGGCGGTAGAAGCGGCAGGCCCGATTGCGCCGGCGCGCCCCATGCCCATCTAAGGGACGGATGCGAGCCGATCGGTCCGGCTCTTGAGGGGTGAGGCTATGCTGTTCAACCAGACAGGCGCCCGGGGAGGCGCGACACAAGGCGCGACTCAGGGCGCGACGCAAGGCGCGGCGAGCGGCGCCGGCCGCGACGAGGCGGTGACCGACACCACCACCCAGACCTTCATGGTCGACGTGATGGAGGAATCCAAGCGCCGCCCGGTGCTGGTGGACTTCTGGGCGCCCTGGTGCGGCCCCTGCAAGACCCTCGGCCCGATCATCGAGAAGGCGGTCCGCGCCACCAAGGGCAAGGTCAAGCTGGTCAAGATGAACATCGACGAGCACCCGGCCATCCCCGGCAAGCTCGGCATCCAGTCCATCCCCACCGTCTATGCGTTCGTGAACGGCCAGCCCGTGGACGGCTTCATGGGCGCGCTGCCCGAGGGGCAGGTGAACGCCTTCATCGAGCGCCTCATGGGCGGCCCGGCCGATGCCGGCCTCGAGGAGGTGCTGGCCTCCGGCGAGGCGGCGCTGGCCGAGGGCGACGTCACCGCCGCCGCCGAGATCTTCGCCGCCGTGCTCGGCGAGGAGCCCGACAACCTGAAGGCCCTCACCGGCCTGGTGCGCGCCCAGGTGCAGGCCGGCGCGCTTGAGCAGGCCAAGGCGACGCTCGCTTTGGCGCCGGCGGACAAGCAGAACGATCCGCTCGTCGCCGCCGCCCGCGCGGCGCTGGAGCTGGCCGAGCAGGCGCAGTCGCTGGGCGACCTCGCGAGCCTCGCCGCCAAGGTGGACCTCGACCCGGCGGATCACGCCGCGCGCTTCGACCTCGCTCTGGCGCTCAATGCCAAGGGGCGGCGCGAGGAGGCGCTGGTGCACCTGCTGGACATCGTCAAGCGCGACCGCGCCTGGAACGAGGACGCGGCCCGCAAGCAGATCGTGCAATTGTTCGAGGCCTGGGGCCCGACCGATCCGCTCACCGTCTCCGGCCGTAAGAAGCTGTCGGCGATCCTGTTCGCCTGACGGCGCCCCGCGCTGCCCGTCGAGAATGCGCGGGCGCCGAGAAAGGAAGCCGAACGTGGCCGCAAAGCGGACCTATCTCTCGCCGGCGGACGTGCCGCCGGTGGTGCCGGTGTTTCCCCTGTCGGGGGCGCTGCTGCTGCCGCGCGCCGAGCTGCCGCTCAACATCTTCGAGCCGCGCTACCTCGCCATGGTGGACGACGCGCTCTCCGGCGCGCGGCTCATCGCCATGGCGCAGCCGGACCCCCGGCGCCGAGCCTCCCGGCCCCGGCCGGCCCGCACGTCTACAAGGTGGGCTGCCTCGGCCGCCTGACCCAGTTCGCCGAGACCGGGGACGGGCGCTACCTCATCACGCTCACCGGCGTCGCCCGCTTCACCATCCTTGAGGAGGTGGAGGCACTCACCCCCTACCGCCAGTTCAAGATCGACACCGGCCCCTTCGCCGCCGACTTCGACGCCAGCGCCGGCGAAAGCGAGGTGGACCGCTCGGCGCTGCTGGCGGCGCTCGCCGCCTTCCTGGAAGCCAACAAGCTCGATGCGGACTGGGACGGCATCCAGCAGGCCGGCACCGAGATGCTGGTGAATACGCTCTCCGTCATCTCGCCTTATGGCGTGCGCGAGAAGCAGGCGCTGCTGGAGGCGCGGACCCTGCGCGAGCGCGCCGAGATGCTGGTGGCCATCACCCAGATGACGCTCGCCCGCACCACGCCGAACGACGGCGAGGGCTCGCTGCAGTAGCGGCGGGGAGCGACCCCGGGCCGGGAATGCCGGAGGGGCGCCAGGGTTAGCCGTTCTCCATCATCCTGCCGTCATCCCCCGGCTTGTCCGGGCGATCCACCTGCTCATCACGCGGGCGTTCAGGTCGCCGAGGCACCGAGGCGCGGGCGCAAGCCGGCGCCGTGGATCGCCCCGGCAAGCGGGGCATGACGGTAAGCTGACGCGGCCCTACCCCGCGCGCGGTTGGTGAGGAGGCCCA
>NZ_JBNFNU010000414.1:0-3676 GCF_057364445.1 Xanthobacter sp. BG11Y11_SDJG | reverse complement strand
GAGGGTGACGGGGCGGAACGCGGGCGCTGGCGCGGCGGTCCGGCGGCCCGACACCCTCACCCCCACCTCTCCCTGAGGGAGAGGGAGCGCGTCCCGCTGTAGGGAAAACGTCGGGAAGAGGCGCTGCGGCGGGCAGTTGCAAAAACCCTCTCTCCGGGAGAGGCCGGGCGCCTCAGCCGCCCTTCACGAAGGCCGCGAAGGCGTCCTTGTAGTCTTCGTGCCAGCGCGAGAGGGGCGGCCGGTTCTCGATGATGTCGCCCGCCGCCCAGGCGATGCGCTTCTCGTCCAGCGCCCGCGGCACGTCATTGTCCGGGCACAGGATGTAGAAGTCGCCCGCCTCCAGTCGCTCCAGCATGAAGTCGACGGTCTGGTCGGCCGACCACGCCCCGGCCGCTTCTCGGTGCGCCCGCCGGCGGCGAGCGGGGTGAACACGAAGCCGGGGATGAAGAGATGGGCCGAGACCTTGCCGCCCGGCGTGTTGCGCAGTTCGTGCGCGAGCGCCTCGGTGAAGGCCTTCACCCCCGCCTTAGAGACATTGTAGGCGGGATCGCCCGGCGGGGTGGTGATGCCCTGCTTCGACCCGGTGTTGACGATCAGGCCCGGCCGGCCGCGGGCCAGCATCTTCGGTCCGAACACGCGCGAGCCGTGGATGATGCCCCACAGGTTCACGCCGATGACGGCCTCCCAGTTGGCGAGCGGCCCGAACAGGGCGCTGCCGGGCTGGATGCCGGCATTGTTCATGACGAGGTCGGCGCCGCCGAAGCGGGCGGCGGTCTGCGCCTCCAGGCGCGCGATGTCGGCGAGGCGCGAGACGTCGGTGGGCACCGCCAGGACGTCCGCGGCCCCGCCCTTCGCCAGTGCGGCGATGGCGGCGGCGGCGGCATCGAGCTTTTCGCCGGCAAGATCGGCGATCACCACCTTCAGGCCCCGTTCGGCCAAGCGGCGGGCGGCGGCAAGGCCGATGCCGGAGGCGCCGCCGGTGACGACGGCGACGGCCCCTGGGGACAGAGCGGGATGGGTCATGACGCTACTCCGTTGGGGACGGCTCACCGCCGCGTGGCCACAAAAGCGCCGCCGACGATGAGCCCGCAGGCGACGGCGAGCGACCATGTGGGGGCGGCGAAGCCGGCGAGCACCAGTAACAAGGTGGAGAGCACCGGCGCGGCATAGGAGGCGACGCCCAGCAGGCGCACGTCGCCCTTCTTCATGCCGATGTCCCAGGCGTAGAAGGCGATGCCCACCGGGCCGACGCCGAGCGCCGCCACCGCCGCCCACTGGCCGATGCCGGCGGGCCACACCGTCTCCTCCCAGGCGAGATGGCACGCGCCCGCGAGCAGCGCGGTGACGAGGCAGAAGCCCGCCACCGCCTGGGTCGGCACGTCGGCGAAGCGGCGCGAGAGCACCGAATAGGACGACCAGATGAAGGCGCAGGCCAAGGCCGCGAGATAGCCCGGCGCGTAGCGTGCCTCGATGCCGCCGAAGCCGCCTTTGCCGAGCAGCAGCACCACGGTGCCGGCGAAGCCCATGAGGGCGCCGATGACGTGCGCCCGCTTCAGCCCGCCGCCCGGCAGCAGCGCCGAGAGCAGCACGATCAGCAGCGGCCAGAGATAGTTGATGAGGCCCGCTTCCGCCGGCGGCGCCCATTTCAGCGCCGCGAAATAAAGGAAGTGGTAGCCGAACAGCCCGCCCACCCCGTGGAGATAGGCCAGCGGGCGCTGCGCGAGCACGCCGAGGCCCGGCCCTGCCAAAGCCGCGCCGAGCCCGACCATTCCCCCGAGCGCGAAGGTGAGCGCGGTGAGCAGGAAGGGCGGCACCTGCCCGGTCGCGGCGGTCAGCAGCGCCAGCGTCGCCCAGAGCGCGATGGCGGCAAGGCCGATGCGCGTGGCGCTCGCCGGGGAGAGGGTCGCCGAAGGCATGGGAATCCGCCGGACGTCAGGGGCCGAGGAGATCGATGAGCGGCGGGATCAGCGGCGCGTCGGCGGGCGGCATGTCGAGCTCGCGCAGCCTGCCCGCGCGCACCCATTTGAGCGCCTGGTGCTCCTTGCGCTGGACCATGCCGTCCCAGCGCCGGCACACCCACAGCGGCATCAGCAAATGGAACGTCTCGTAGCCGTGGCTCGCGAAGGTGAGGGGGGCGAGGCAGGCCTCCTTCACGGCGATGCCCAGCTCTTCGGACAGCTCGCGGATCAGCGTCTCCTCCGGCCGCTCGCCGGGCTCCATCTTGCCGCCGGGAAACTCCCAAAGCCCCGCCAGCGCCTTGCCCTCGGGACGCTGCGCCACCAGCACGCGGTTGTCCGCATCCACCAGCGCGCAGGCGACGACGAGGGTGAGTTTCACGAGCGATAATCCCCGTTGATCGCCACATATTCCTTGGTGAGGTCGCAGGTGAGCACCGTGTCGGAGCCGCGGCCGAGGCCGAGGTCCACCGTGAGGTCGATGACGTCGTTCTTCATGTAGTCCGAGACCACCGCCTCGTCATAGGACGGGTCGCGCGCGCCCTCGTGGGCGACGCGGATGCCGCCGAAGGAGATGGAGAGCAGGTCGCGCTCCGCCGGCTCGCCGGCCTTGCCCACCGCCATCACCACGCGGCCCCAATTGGCGTCCTCGCCGGCCACCGCCGTCTTCACCAGCGGCGAGTTGGCGATCGACATGGCGATGCGCCGCGCCGACTTATTGGAGACCGCGCCGTTCACATGCACCCGCACCAGCTTGCGGGCGCCCTCGCCGTCGCGCGCCACCTGCTCGGCGAGGTCCGCCATCACCGCCTTGAGGGTGCGGCGGAAGGCGCGCAGACGCGGGTCGGTGGGGTCCTTCGCCGGCCGCACGCCGCGCGCCTTGGCGGCGCCGGTGGCGAACACCAGCACGGTGTCGGAGGTGGAGGTGTCGCCGTCGATGGTCACGGCGTTGAAGGTGGTCTTCACCGCCTTGTCCAGCATGGCCTGGAGCACGCCCGCGGCGATCGGCGCGTCGGTGAAGATGAAGGAGAGCATGGTCGCCATGTCGGGGGCGATCATGCCGGCGCCCTTGGCGATGCCGGAATGGTGACCGGCACGTCGTCGATCAGCACCTTGGCGGTGGCGAGCTTCGGGAAGGTGTCGGTGGTCATGATGGCGCGGGCGGCATCCTCCCACGGGCCGTTCGTCAGGCGGCTGGCGGTCGCCTCCAGAATGCCGGTGAACTTGCCGGCGTCGAGCGGCTCGCCGATCACGCCGGTGGAGGCGAGGAAGACCTCGCTGGGCTTGCAGCCGAGCGCCTTGGCGCCGATCTCGGCGGTGCGCTTGGTCGCCTCGCGGCCCTTCTTGCCGGTGAAGGCGTTGGCGTTGCCGGAATTCACCACCAGGCCCGCGGCCTTGCCTTTCCGCAGCAGCTCGCGGCACCACTCCACCGGCGCGGACGGGCAGCGCGAGCGCGTGGTGACGCCGGCCACCTGGGTGCCGGGCGCGAACGCCACCAGCAGCACGTCGGTGCGGCCCTTGTAGCGGATGCCCGCCTCGGCGGTGGCGAAGGCGACGCCGGGGCACCGGCGGCACCTCGGGCAGGCTCTTGGGCGCGAGGGGGAGAGACGGACGCGGACATGAGGGGCTCCCCGGGATCGGCGCGACGCGCCCACCTCCGGCGAGGCCGGGCCGGCGGACATCGGCGAGGGGTGTGCCGCAGGACGGGGGCGGACGCAAAG
>NZ_JBNFNU010000413.1:0-3695 GCF_057364445.1 Xanthobacter sp. BG11Y11_SDJG | reverse complement strand
CGAGTCGCCGCGCGCGCGACGACGCGCCGGCTTCGGCCGGCCGGCCCGACGAGGCGCCCGAGATGGCCTTCTCGACGCGTTCGGTCTCAGTCGTAGACATAGAGCCGTCCGTCCGCGATCACGAGACGCCGCGCGTCGAACTGGTCCATCAGCGCGATGTCGTGGGTGGCGATGAGCACCGAGGTGCCCGACTTGTTGAGCTCGATGAACAGGCGCAGCAGGCGGCGCGCCAGCGTCGGGTCCACATTGCCCGTCGGCTCGTCGGCGAGCAGGAATTCCGGCCGGCCGATCAGCGCCGGGCGATGGCGGCGCGCTGCTTCTCGCCGCCGGACAGAACCGGGGGCAGCACGTCCATGCGGTCGCCGAGGCCGACCCATTGCAGCAATTCCGTCACCTCGGCGCGGTAACTCGTCTCCTCCTTGCCCAGCACGCGCAGCGGCAGGGCAACGTTCTCGTAGGTGGTGAGATGGTCCAGCAGGCGGAAATCCTGGAACACGATGCCGATGCGCCGGCGCAGCACCGCCACCTCGTCGGGATCGAGCGAAGACACGTCGCGGCCGAACAGCGTGATCAGCCCGCGCGTCGGCTTCAGCGACAGGAACATCAGCCGCATCAAGGTGGTCTTGCCGGCGCCCGACGGCCCGGTGAGGAATTGGAACGAATTGGGCTCGATGCCGAAGGACACGTCCTTCAGCACTTCCGGGCCCATCCCGTAGCGCAATCCCACATTCTCGAACCGGACCACCGCCGCCACCCCCGCGAATCGTCCAAGGCGCACGCGGACAACCATAAACCAAGCGCGGCGCGGCGAAACCGCCCCGCCCCTGGACGAGTCCGGACCGCTCGTCCATGCTCGACCGCCCCCTGACGAGGAACCATGCCGCTGCCCAAGATCACTGTCCTTTACGACGAGAACCGCATCGCCGCCCGCAACCACGCCCTCGCCGCCGAAATCGCGCAGGCGCGACCGGAGGGGCTGCTGGCGGTTGCGGTGCTGAAGGGCTCGTTCATGTTCGCGGCCGACCTGCTGCGCGCGCTCCACGCCTCCGGCCTCACGCCCGAAGTGGAGTTCGTGCACCTGTCCTCCTACCGCGACGCCACGATTTCCTCCGGTCAGGTGGCGATCCTCAAGGACATCGAGAGCGATGTGCGCGACCGCGACGTGCTGTTGATCGACGACATCCTGGAATCCGGCCGCACCCTCGCCTTTGCCAAGGACCTGCTGATGGCGCGCGGGGCGCGGCGGGTGCTGGTGTGCGTGCTTCTGGAGAAGCCCGGCAAGCGGGCGGTGCAGATCGACGCCGACTTCGTCGGCTTCGCCTGCCCCGACGTGTTCGTGGTGGGCTACGGCATGGACGTGGCCCATGCCTTCCGGCAGCTGCCCTTCATCGGCCATATCGAAGGGCTGGACTGAGCCCGCCCCGTCCCCCTGCGAAGGCGCTTGTGGTACAGCCAAGCTTGTGGAATTGATCTTCGCCCTCGTGCCCGCCGGATGCGCGCGTGCGGGCCGGAGCCGGCACGCGGGCCGGTGCGGGGCGGATCACCCGGCCGGGCGCAGCAATTCCGGCAGGCGAAACGCCTCCTTGGGAGGCTCATTGGAATGCGCGCACATCTCCTGCTTGCGACCGGTCTGGCCATGCTGACGCTGGCCGCCGCACCGGCGTCCGCCGACGTGGTCTGGCATCCGGCGAACGGCCAGTCGTGCCGCGACGTGTGCGGCATGAAGCGGATGGAGCCGATTTCGACCGGCGCCTGGAAGAACAGCCAGAACCTGTTCTATGTCTGCGCTGCCAACCAAAACGGCGAAGGCTGGCGCCCGGGCTTCAACCTGACGCCGAGCTGGGCCAATGTGTGCATGGTGCCCTTCGGCAAGCAGGAAGTGCGCGCGACGAACTACAGCTGCGCCTGCCAGTGAGCGGGCGCCGCCCGGCGCCCGCTTCGCCGCGAAAAGGTGGCCATGAAAAAGCGCGCGGCATGCATCGCCGCCCGCTCACCCGGAATTGCGCAGGCCCGCCGAAATGCCATTGATGGTCAGCTGGATGCCGTGCAGCACCTTGTCGTCGGCGCCGTTGCCCCGGTGAAGCTTCAAGAGCTCGATCTGAAGGTGGTTCAGTGGGTCGAGATAGGGGAAGCGGTTGCGGATGGAGCGGTCGAGCAGCGGGTTGCCCTCGAGGAGCCGCGCCTGGCCCATGATGGCGAGCAGATGGGCGATGGTGAGGTCGTATTCCGCCCGGATGCGGCCGAAGATGTCCTCCCTGAGCCGCGCATCGGGCACCAGCTCCGCATAGCGCGAGGCCACCGCCAGCGAGCTTTTCGACAGCACCATGTCCATGTTGGAGAGCAGGGTGCGGAAGAACGGCCACTCGCGGTACATGGCCTGCAGGAACGACAGGCCGTAGTCCGGCCGGCGCGCGGCGAAGGCCTCCACCGCGGTGCCGAAGCCGTACCAGGCCGGCAGCATCAGCCGGCACTGCGCCCAGGAGAACACCCACGGAATGGCGCGCAAGGAGGTGATGGCGCGGGTCTTCGTCCGCGAGGCCGGCCGCGAGCCGATGTTCAGCGTGGCGATCTCGGAGATGACGGTGGACGACCAGAAATAGTCCTCGAACCCCTCGGTCTCGTAGACCAGGTGCCGGTAGGCGCGGAACGCCTCGTCGGAAATCTCCTCCATGGCGCTGAGGAATTCCGGCCGCGGGGCGGTGTGCTGCGGCTGCAGGAGCGACGCCTCCAGCGTCGCCGAGACGAGGATTTCGAGGTTGCGGCGCCCCACGTCCGGATTGGAGTATTTGGAGGAGATGATCTCTCCCTGCTCGGTGATGCGGATCTGCCCGTTCACCGCCCCGCCCGGCTGGGCGAGGATGGCGTCGTAGCTCGGCCCGCCGCCGCGGCCCACGGAACCGCCGCGGCCGTGGAACAGGCGCAGGCGCACGCCATGCCTGCGGAACACCTCGATGAGGCCGATCTCGGCCTTGTAAAGCTCCCAGCCGGAGGTGACGAAGCCGCCGTCCTTGTTGGAGTCCGAATAGCCGAGCATCACCTCCTGCTCGTCGCCGCGGCTCGCCACCAGCGCCCGATAGGCGGGGATGGCGAGCGCGCGGTCCATCACCGCGGCGCAGGCCTGAAGGTCGGCGATCGTCTCGAACAGGGGGATGATGTTGACCGCGCTGGTGCCATCCGCGGTCACGAGGCCCACTTCCTTGAGCAGCAATGCCACTTCCAGCAGGTCCGACACTCCCTCGGCCTTGGAGATGATGGCGTTCGGGATCACCTCCCGGCCCAGCGCGCGGTGCGCGGCGGCGGCGGTGGTGAGGATGGCGAGCTCGGACACCGTCTCCGCGCCGTACTCCACGAATGGCGAAGCCAGCGGCCGGGCGGTGGCGATCTCCTTCAGCAGCAGATCGATGCGCGCGCCCTCGGAGAGGCCGGCATAGTTGGTGCCGGGAGCCACCTTCTCGAACAGCTCGGCGACCACCCGCTCGTGCACGTCCGAATTCTGCCTGAGGTCGACGCAGGCCAAGTGGAAGCCGAAGCCGTCCACCGCGCGCCGCAGGTGGCGCAGGCGCCCCCGCGCCAGGATGGCCGAGCCGTTGGCGGCGAGGGAGCGATGGATCGTGTCGAGGTCCGCCTTGAGTTCGCCGGGCCCGTCATAGGGAGTGGTCGGCCAGGGCTTCGGGCGCGGCCGTCGGCGCGGCGGC
>NZ_JBNFNU010000412.1:0-3700 GCF_057364445.1 Xanthobacter sp. BG11Y11_SDJG | reverse complement strand
CCAGGCGATGCAGCCCATGTATGTGGTGCGCATCAACAACGGCAAGTTCGACATCATCGACAAGGTCTCGGCCGAGGACGCCATCGGCCCCGACACCTGCACCCGCTTCTGAGCCGGAACGAACCGCCGCGGCCCCTCACGGCCGCGGCGGTTCCATTGCTTCCAGGGGAGACACAAAGGCGATGAACGCCCTCGACTATCTACAGTTCGTCCTGGCGCCGCAGGTGGTGAACGGGCTCGCGCTCGGCGTCGCCGTGGTGCTGGTGGCGCTCGGGCTGACCATCATCTTCGGCCTGCTCGACGTCATCAACATGAGCCACGGCGAGTTCTATGCGGTGGGCGCCTATCTGGCCCTGGCGCTGGGCGCCGCGCATATCGACTTCTGGCTGCTCATCGTGCTGGTGCCGGTGCTGATGCTGCCGCTCGGCATGGTCACGGAGCGCCTGCTCATCAGGCCGGTCTTCAACACCAAGGACCGGCACGTGACGACGCTGCTCGTCACCTTCGGCCTCGCGCTGATCGCCGAGGACGTGCTGAAGCTGATCTTCGGCCCCAACACCCAGCGCCCGCCGACGCCGATCCCCGGCGCCAGCGAGATCTTCGGCATCATCCTGCCCAATTACCGCCTGTTCCTGATCGCCATCGGCGCGGTGATCGTGGCCGGCGTGGCCTTCGTGGTCTACCGCACGCGCCTCGGCGCCATGGTGCGGGCCGCCGCCTACGACCGCAACATGGCCGCCTCGCTCGGCGTGCCGGTGTCGCTGGTCTATTCCGGCACCTTCGCCTTCGGCGTGGCGCTCGCCGGCCTCGCCGGGGTGCTGCTGGCGCCGATCTATTCCATCTTCCCCACCATGGGGCGGGACTTCATCCTGCTCGCCTTCACGGTGGTGATCGTCGGCGGCATGGGCTCCATCTGGGGCGCGGTGGTCGCCGGCCTGCTGCTGACCCAGGTGCAGGCGCTGGCGAGCCTCGTGATCTCGCCGGTCTGGACCGACCCGATCGTGTTCGGGACCATGGTGGCCTTCCTCGTGTTCCGCCCCCAGGGCCTGTTCGGGAGGCTCGGACATGCTTGACCGTCTCACGCTCTCCATGCGGGCGAGCCATGTGCTGGCGGCGCTCCTGGTGGTCGCCGCGCTGGTGCTCGCCGTGGTGGGCTCCGCCATCGGCGACACCTTCTACCTGCGGCTCGCCACCGAGGCGCTGATCTTCGCCGGGCTCGCGCTGTCGGTGGACCTTTTGCTCGGCTATTCCGGCGCGCTCTCGCTCGGCCAGGCGCTCTATTTCGGCATCGGCGCCTACACCTCGGCGCTGGTGCTGATGAAGGTGCCGTCCTTCTGGCTCGCCATGGGCGCGGCCGGGGTGGTGACGCTCTTCAGCGCCGTGATCGGCGGGCTGATCGCCAACCGGGTGCGCGGGGTCTATTTCGCCCTCATCACCTTCGGCCTCGCCCAGGTGGTCGCCAAGGTGGTCTACAACATCCGCGACCTCGGGGCGTCCGACGGCATGATCGGCATTCCGGTGATCGATATCGGCATCGGCCCGTTCTCGGTGTCGGCGGGCAATCCGGTGGGCTTCTTCCTGGTGGTGCTGGTCATCATCATGGCGCTCTACGCGGCCACCGCCTATCTGCTCGACACGCCGTTCGGCCGCGTGCTCACCGCGCTCAAGGCCAATGAGAAGCGGGTGCCGTTCCTCGGCTATTCGGTGTGGCGGGCCCGAATGGTGTGCTACCTCGCAGCGGCGCTGATCGCCGGCCTGTCGGGCGCGCTCTACCCCATGCTGCGCGGCTTCGTCTCGCCGGAGCTGATGTTCTTCATGACCTCCGGCAATGCGGTGATCTCGGTGATCCTCGGCGGCGTCGGCACGCTGGTGGGGGCGCTCTACGGCAGCGTGTTCCTGGTCATCATCAAGTCGGTGATCGGCAGCTGGACCGACCACTACCTCATCATCATCGGCCTTTTGTTCATGGCCGGCGTGCTGTTCATGCCCAAGGGCCTGATCGGCTTCGTGCGGCCCCACGTGGAGCGCCTGATCGCCCCGCGCCACCTGCGCGAGAGCAAGACGCCGGACGCGGACCTGCCACTGAAGGCCGAGGAGGTGAAGCCATGAGCCGTCCGGTTCTCGAGGTCAGCGACCTCTCCATCGCCTTCGGCGGACTTCGCGCCGTGGACCAGGTGACGTTCGCCGCCGAGCGCCACCGCATCACCACGGTGATCGGGCCGAACGGGGCGGGCAAGTCCACGCTCTTCAACATGATCTCCGGGGCGCTCAAGCCGCTCTCCGGCACGGTGCTCATCGACGGCGTCGACATGACCGGCGCCGCCCCCGAGCGCCTGAAGGGCGCCGGCCTCTCGCGCTCGTTCCAGATCACCAACCTGTTCTTCGAGCTGACGGTGGCCGAGAACCTGCGCCTCGCCGCGCAGGTGCTGGAGCCCGCCAAGCGGGCGCTGCTGCCGATCCGCTGCTCCACGCGGGCGCAGGCGAAGACGCAGGCGATGCTGGAGCGCTTCGAGCTCACCCACAAGCGCGACGAGCTGGCCGGCAACCTCTCCCACGGCGACCAGCGCCGCCTGGAGATCGCCGTGTGCCTCGCCTCGGAGCCGAAGATCCTGCTGCTCGACGAGCCCACCCAGGGCATGAGCCACCAGGACACGGCCGACACGGCGAAGCTGGTGCGCTCCCTGACGCAGGACGTGAGCGTGCTCCTGATCGAGCACGACATCGGCCTCGTCATGGAACTTTCCGACCACGTGGTGGTGATGCACCAGGGCCGCAAGCTCGCCGAGGGCCCCCCGGCGGCGGTGCGCGCGGACCCGCAGGTGCAGGCCGCCTATTTCGGACACGCCTGACATGCTGAAGATCGAAGGCCTCAACAGCCATTACGGCCGCAGCCACATCATCCAGGGCATCGACCTTTCCGCCGCGCCCGGCGAGGTGATCGGCATCTTCGGCCGCAACGGGGTCGGCAAGACCACGCTGCTCAAGACCATCGCCGGCTGGGTGAAGCCCAGCTCCGGCACCATCCGGCTTGGCGACGTCTCGCTCGCCGGGCTGGAGCCGGACCGCATCACGCGCTCGGGCGTCGGCCTCGTGCCGGAGGACCGGCGCATCTTCCCCGGCCTCACGGTGGAAGAGAACCTGACGCTGGGCCTGATGCAGGTCCGCGGCCGGCCGGCGAGCGCCGGGCGGGCGGTGATCGCCGAGATCTACGATCGCTTCCCGCGCCTGCGCGAGCGGCGGCACCAGCTCGGCACCACGCTCTCGGGCGGCGAGCAGCAGATGCTGGCCATGGCCCGCGTTCTGGTGGGCGCGCCGCAGCTCGTCCTGGTGGACGAGCCCTCCGAGGGCCTCGCCCCCATGATCGTCGCCGAGGTGTTCGCCATCGTGCGCGAGCTCAAGGAGCGCGGCGCCATGGTGCTGCTGGTGGAGCAGAACGTCCACGAGGCGCTGGCGGTGACCGACCGCTTCGTGGTGATCGAGCGCGGCCGCATCGTCCTCACCGGCGAGGCCGAGGACGCCAAGGACCGCGAGCGCCTCATGGAAGCGCTGGCGGTGTGAGCCCCCGCGGTCCCGGCTCCGGCCGGGATCGCGCCTTCGCGGGAAGCGGCCCGTTCAGCCGCGCCCGTTCAATCGAGCCAAGGCGCCATGCGGTCGAGGGCGATCAGCGCCGCCGCGTCGAGGCGCGGGCGCACCACCGCCG
>NZ_JBNFNU010000411.1:0-3706 GCF_057364445.1 Xanthobacter sp. BG11Y11_SDJG | reverse complement strand
CGACGGCGATGACGGCGGTGGTGGCGGCCTCCTGCGGCAGGGTCGCGGAGACGCCGGCCTCGCCCCACCCGCCGGACGGCGGCGACGGCGAGATGCACCACCGGCACGAGAAGCCAGCGCCACCGGCAGGGCGCACAGCAGCACGGGCGCCGATGGGCCGCCGGTCCGGCGAGCCGTGCGGGGGGGCGCCGGCCGCGCGGTGCCGCTGGCGACGAAGCGGCGGGTGGAGCGCGCGGCGCGTTCGGCGAGGATGAGCGCCAGCACCAGTGCCAGCATCACGAGCGCGATCTGCGCCGCACCCGGCAGGTTCGAGCGGTTGACCCAGGTGGCGTAGATGGACACGGTCAGCGTGCGCACGCCGAGGAATTCCGAGGCGCCGATATCGCCCAGCGTCTCCAGCAGCACCAGCGTGAGGCCCGCCACCACCGCCGGCCGCGCGAGCGGCAGGCCGACCTTGAAGAACGCTCTGGCCCGGCTGGCGCCGAGGGTGCGCGCCACCTCCAGCGCGGCTGCCGACTGCACCAGGAAGCTGGCCCGCGCCGAGAGGTAGACATAGGGGTAGAGCACGCACGCCAGCACGAACACGCAGCCGCCGAGCGAGCGCACGTCCGGCAGGCGGAAATCGCGCGGGGAGGCGATGCCGAGGAGCGCCCGGAGCGTCTCCTGCACCGGCCCGAGCGGGTGCAGCACGTCGAGATAGGAATAAGCGACGATATAGCCCGGCACCGCGAGCGGCATGAGCAGCGCCCACTCGAACAGGCCGCGGCCGGGGAAGTCGCAATTGGCCACCAGCCACGCGCAGGGGATGGCGAACAGGCAGGAGAGGGCGCCGACGCCGAGCAGCAGCAGGAAGGTCTGGGTCAGCGCGCTCGGCAGGACGTAAGCGAGCAGATGCGGCCACAGGTCGCCCGACCCCTCGGCGGCGATGGCGGCGAGGGCGACCAGCGGCAGCAGCACGGCGAGCGCCACGGCGCCCGCGCCCCACACCCAGAACGACGCCGCCTCCCGCCCGATGGCGGGCAGGAGGCGGCGGCCTACGCGGCGTTCCGGCGCCAGGGCCTCAGCGGCATGAGACATTCCTTGCGGCGGTCCTTCGGCGTCAGTTGTTGAAGCCGACCTTGTCGATCAGCTCGCTGGCGCGCTTGCGGGCCTTGGCGATGGCGACGAGGGAGATGGGATCGACCTTGAGCGGGCCGAGGCCGGCGATGATCGGGTCGGTCTCGGCGCCGGTGATCACCGGATACTCGTAGTTCATCTTGGCATAGACCGACTGCATGGCCGGGGAGACGGCGAACTCCAGGAACTTGACGGCCGCGTCCTTGTGGGGCGCGTTCTTGGCCACCGCGCGCCGGACACGTTCACATGGGTGCCACCGCCCTGGAAGGTGGGCAGCAGCACGCCGATGCCGTCGCCCCACTTCTGCTGCTCGGCGCCACCCTTGCCGGCGCGCATCAGGCCCACATAATAGGAATTGCCCACCGCCAGGTCGCAGATGCCGCCGAGGATGTCGCGCGCGCCCTCGCGGTCGCCGCCGGCGGGCTTGCGGGCGAGATTGGCCTTCAGGCCGCGCAGCCATTCTTCCGTCTTCGCCTCGCCGTGATGGACGATGTAGGCGGCGGTGAGCGCCACGTTGTAGGGGTGCTGGCCCGAGCGGATGCAGATCTTGCCCTTCCACTTGGGATCGGCGAGGCCCTCATAGGTGATGGCGTCGAGCTTCACCTGGTCCTTGGCGGTGTAGACGAGGCGCGCGCGCAGCGAGAGCGCGAACCAGTTGCCGTCGGGATCGCGCAGGTTGGCGGGAATGGCGGCCTTCAGCGCCGCGCTGTCCACCGGCTGGGTCACGCCGGCATCCACCACGTCGAGCAGGTTGCCCACGTCCACCGTCATGAGCACGTCGGCGGGGGAGCTGGCGCCCTCGGCCTTCACGCGCTCGGCCAGGCCGTCCTTGATGAAGACGCTCTTCACCTCGATGCCGGTGGCCTTGGTGAAGGCCTCGAACAGCGGCGCGGCGAGGCCGGGCTCGCGGGTGGTGTAGACGTTGACCACCTGCTGGGCCGCGGTCGGACCGGCGGCGCCGGCAAGAATCGCGGTCGCGAGCAGGGCCGCGCGCGTGAAAATCCGATAGGGCATGGCGTCCTCTCCGCAGCGCTGCCGCTCGATCCGTGTCGAGAGCAGTCTTCAACAGTGTCGGCCTAGCCTTGGCGCTTACGAAGCGTCAATGAATAAGGCGGAGAGCGGCGAACATTAGAGACGATCCAAGAAATACATTTGAAGCACTATAAATTAGTATCATTCCAGTCTGGTATTTTGGTGCATCCGCCGGACGATCGATGCGCCCTTGGCCATCGCGCGCGCCCCACGACCGGCGGCAGGCGGGGACGGACAGCGCGGAGCAACAAAAAAGGCCCGGCGCGAAGGCCGGGCCTGGGGTCACGGATCGCGCGGGCGGCGATCAGTCCTCGTCGAGTTCGCCGATATGGTGCTGGGCGTACAGCTGCAGGCCGAGCTTGGCGACGAGGTCGAGCTGGGTCTCCAGGAAGTCGATGTGGCCTTCCTCGTCCGCCATCAGCTCCTCGAACAGGTCGCGGCTGGGATAGTCCTTCACCGAGGCGCAGTAGGTGGCGGCCTCCTGGTAGAGGGCGCGGGCGTCCACCTCGGCGGCGAGGTCGGCTTCGAGGATTTCCTTCACGTCCTGGCCGATGCGCAGCGGATCGAGCACCTGCATGTTCGGGAAGCCGTCCAGGAACAGGATGCGGTCGGTGAACTTGTCCGCGTGCACCATCTCCTCGATGGACTCGGCGCGCCACTTCTTGGCCAGCGCCTTGTAGCCCCAATTGTCCAGCATGCGGTAATGCAGCCAGTACTGGTTGATGGCGGTGAGTTCTGAGCGCAATCCCCGGTTGAGATACTCGATGACCTTCGGATCACCCTTCATGACTCACTCCTGTCGCCGACGTTGCGGCTCATGTTGTCTCGAATTGCTTTTAGACTAATTCTAATCTGATCGCAACACCCAGGATACCACCAGACGCTCGCGCCTACTCGGCAGCGATCAGCCCGGTGAGGGCAGCGACGGGGCATTCCTCGGCACAGGATGCGCACGAATGCGCCTGCACCTGGTCCAGGATGGCACGGATGGTGCGGGCGCAGCGCCCGCATTGGGGGGAGCAGCCGAGGCAGCGATAAATTTCGCCGGGAGTCCGCACCGGCCCGGAATTCGCGCAGGCGTCGCGGACCTGATGGTCAGAAAAGACGTTGCATGAACACACGATCATGGTTTGATCCAGATCAGCTTGCTTGGAGTAATTCCAAAAAGGCCTCACTACTTGAGACAATTTCGCAGAACCGCCGGCTTCGCGTCAACTCCGTAGAAATGCGACATGGTGGTTGCGCCAGCCAATGAAAAGAATGGGTCCTTCTACTTTTAAGCAATTCCATTGTGGCGTCCGCCGCCGGGTTTGCCTTGGGGGCGGCGGGCCATCCTGAAGCCCCGGCGGTCCGTGGAGCCGCAGGCTACGGACCGCGCGGGCGCGCCATGCGGCGCGCGGGCAGGCGGTTCCTGAACCTCCCGCGGTCCCGATGGAGCTTCGCGATGGTGCCGTCCCGATGGTGCCGTCTCGATCGCGCCTTCTGGACGGTCAGGCGCGCGGCGCCCGGGGCAGGCGCAGGCGGGCCACCATGCCCCGAGGACAGGCCTGCGCCGCAG
>NZ_JBNFNU010000410.1:0-3708 GCF_057364445.1 Xanthobacter sp. BG11Y11_SDJG | reverse complement strand
GGCGCCGTCCGCGGCCCCCCTCGGCGCGCACCTCCACCCGGGCGGCGGCAAGCCGGGCGAACAGGTCGCGCCGGCGGGCGAGCGGCCACCACTCATAGAGGAAGATCTCGATCGGCCGCCAGTTGGCCACCCAGCCGACGATGACGAGGCTTTCCTCCAGGATGCCGGCGAAGGTCCCATCCCCCAGCACGTGGCCGACCAGCTGCGCCCCCGCCAGGCACATCGCGAGCGCGCCGAGGCCGATGACCAGAGACAGCCGCCCGACCCGGAACAGCTGCGCCAGCTGCCGCGCCGTCTCGTGCCGGCGATAGTCGAAGAAATGCGCGATCGCCTCCGGAAGGCCCCGCGCATCCGGGCCGGACGCTTCGGTTTCGGGCAGATGGATGACGATGGCGAGCGGCGCGCCGGCGGGCATCTCCTCGGCCCAGCCGGCGATGTAGTCCTCCGCCTCCGGCGCCAGGTCGCGCTCGCGGAAGGGGAACGGTCCAGCATGTTGAAGAGCTGGGAGACATGGGTCAGGCGGATGGAGATGACGCCGGGCGCAACGGCGGCGGAGGTCGGGGTCGGTGCGTGCGTCATCGGAAAAGGTGTCCGCCCTTTGCGGTGCGCCGGCGCGCCCCTCAGCGTGGCGCAATAGCCGCGCGGCGCGGCCTGCACAAGATTCCCGCCGCTGCGGCCGGACAGGGGGCTGCGGCGGGGCCACGGCACACTCGCGCGCGGGAACCGGTCGTGCCAGTGTCACGTTCTGCGGGGACGCTCGCGCCGCCGGGTCCAAGCTTCGGCGGCGGCGAAGCGTGCCGCATCTCGAGGAAATGCAATCATGAGCAATCTTGTCGTATTCGGTTTCGACGGCGTCCATGCGGCGGACGAGGTGCTGAACAAGCTGCGGTCGCTTCAGAAGGGTCATCTGATCGACCTGGAGGACGCCTGTGTCGTCGAGCGCGAGGCGGACGGCAAGGTCCACATCAAGCAGGCGGTGAACCTCGTGGCGCTGGGCGCCGCCCAGGGCGGCACCATGGGCGCGCTGTGGGCGGCCTCGTCGGCCTCCTGTTCCTCAACCCGCTCGCCGGCATGGCGCTGGGCGCGGTGGCGGGCGCAGGCGCCGGCGCCATCTCCGGCTCGCTCGCCGACTACGGCATCGACGACGACTTCGTGAAGAATCTCGGCGATACCATTCCGGCCAATTCGTCGGCGCTGTTCGTGCTCATCAAGAGCGTCACCGAGGACAAGGTGCTGCCCGAGATCGAGCCCTACAATCCGCGGGTGCTGAAGACCTCGCTCTCCAACGAGGCCGAGCTGAAGCTGAAGGAAGCGCTGGCCAGGGCCGCCGCCGGCCTGCACGCCGCCCCGGACGCGACCCCGGACACGACCCCGGCGGCCACTCCCGGCCGCCTGAGGACCGGATCAGCGAGGCGGCGGCTGCCGCCGCCTCAGCTCTTCAGCCGGTAGCCGGTGCGGAACATCCAGGTGCACACGCCAAGGCATAGGGCCAGGAAGCCGAGCGTCATGGCGAGCGAAAGCCCGACCGCCACGTCCGAGATGCCGAAGAAGCTCCAGCGGAAGCCGGACACCAGATAGACCACCGGGTTGAACAGCGTCACCGTGCGCCAGGCCGGCGGCAGCATGTCGAGCGAATAGAAGGTGCCGCCCAGGAAGGTGAGGGGCGTGATCACCAGCAGCGGGATCACCTGGAGGCGCTCGAACCCGTCGGCCCAGATGCCGATGATGAAGCCGAACAGGGCGAAGGTGAACGCCGTCAGCACCAGGAACGCCATCATCCACACCGGGTGCTTGATCTCCAGCGGCACGAACAGCGAGGCTGTCGCGAGGATGATGAGGCCCAGCACCACGGTCTTGGTCGCCGCCGCCCCCACATAGCCGAGCACGATCTCGAACGGCGACACGGGCGCCGACAGCAGTTCGAAGATGGTGCCGGTGAAGCGCGGGAAATAGATCGCGAACGCGGCATTGGAGATGGACTGCGTGAGCAGCGTCAGCATCATCAGGCCCGGCACGATGAAGGCGCCGTAGGGCACGCCGTCGATCTCGGCCATGCGGGCGCCGATGGCGGAGCCGAACACGACGAAATAGAGCGAGGTGGAGATGACGGGCGACACCACGCTCTGCAGCAGCGTGCGCATGGTGCGGGCCATCTCGAACATGTAAATGGCGCGGACGGCTTCGAGGTTCACTGGTCCCGCCTCACGAGGCTCACGAAGATGTCTTCGAGGGAGCTTTGCTCCGTGTGGAGGTCCCGGAAGGCGATGCCCTCGGCGGAGAGCAAGGCGAGCAGGTCGGCGATGGAGCGCGTGTCGCCCTCCTCCTCGGCGCCGGAGGCGCAGGTCTCGTAGACATAAGTGAGGTGCGTGCCGCCGTCCGACAGCTCGAGGCCGAACGGCGCCAGCGCCGCGGGAATGGCGGCGAGCGGCGCGACCAGCTCCACCGTCAGCTCCTTGCGGCCGAGCCGGCGCATGAGGGTCGCCTTCTCCTCCACCAGGATCAGCTCGCCCTTGGTGATGACGCCGATGCGGTCCGCCATCTCCTCCGCCTCCTCCAGATAATGGGTGGTGAGGATGATGGTGACGCCGCTCTCGCGCAGCTCGCGCACCAGGCGCCACATGTCGCGGCGCAGTTCCACGTCGACGCCCGCGGACGGCTCGTCGAGGAACAGCACCTGCGGCTCGTGGGAGAGCGCCTTGGCGATCAGCACGCGCCGCTTCATGCCGCCCGAGAGCGTCATGATCTTGGCGTCCTTCTTCTCCCACAGGGACAGGCTCTTGAGCACCTTCTCGATGAAGGCGGGGTTTGCCCTCTTGCCGAACAGTCCGCGCGAGAAGCTCACGGTGGCCCACACGGTCTCGAAGCTGTCGGTGGTCAATTCCTGCGGCACGAGGCCAATGGCGGCGCGGGCGGCGCGGTAGTCCGCGACGATGTCGTGGCCGTCCACCCGCACGGAGCCGGCGGTGGCGTTGACGAGGCCGCAGACGATGGAGATGAGCGTGGTCTTGCCGGCGCCGTTCGGGCCGAGCAAGGCGAAGATCTCGCCGCGGCGGATGTCGAAGCTCACGTCCTTGAGCGCGCTGTGGCCCGTGGCGTAGGTCTTCGACAGGCGGGAGACGGAGATGACGGCGCCGGGCGCGGCGCGGGACTCGGGATCGGGCATGGCACCCTCTTAGACCTGTCCGGCCGCGCGCGGAAGGGTCCCGCGCCGTCAGGCGCGGGACCCTTGTGCTGCTATGGATGCAATCCTGCGGGATCAGGTGCCCTGGATGGCGCTGAGCTTCCAGTCGCCGCCGTTCTCGCGCACGAAGGTCCAGATCTCCGTGGCCTCGCCCTTGGCGTCGCGGTCGCCGCCGACCACCTGGCCGGTGGCGCGGTCCACCATGGCGTCGCGGCTTTCATAACGCAGCGCCACCGTGGCGAACTCCTTGCCGCCCTCGCGCCAGGCCTCGGCGAGGTCGCCCTGGAGCAGCTTCACGTCGCTCACCGCGTTGCGCACGCCGCGCTCGGCATTTTCGCGCAGTTCGTCGGCGAAGTAGGAGAACACCTCCGGCGTGGTGTGCTGCATCAGCGTGCCCTGGTCCTCGGCCCCGAAGGCGCCGTGGATGGTGCCGAGCAGGCGCTCGAAGGTGTCGAAATCCTCGCCCTTGAGGCCGACGTCGTCCGACGGCGCGCGGGCGGCGGCCTGGAACTCGGGCTGCGCGGCGG
>NZ_JBNFNU010000409.1:0-3710 GCF_057364445.1 Xanthobacter sp. BG11Y11_SDJG | reverse complement strand
CGCCTTGCGGCGGATCTGGTCGAGGATGGAGCGCCGCTCTGGGGCACTGCGGGCCCGAGGGTGCGGTGGTCGGCAGGATCGAGCGCGGCGCGCGGTGCCAGCCGGCATTGATGGTCAGCGCCAGCGAGGTGATGAAGAACATCACCGCGAGGATGGCGGTCGCCCGCGTGAGCACGTTGGCCGAGCCGCGCGCGGTGAAGAAGCCGCCGCCTCCGCCGCCGCCGCCCCCCGCCGCCGATGCCCAGTCCACCGCCCTCGGAGCGCTGGATCAGCACCACGCCGATAAGCGCGAGCACCACCATCAGGTGAATCACAATCAGAACGGTCTGCATGGAATCCATCATGTTCGCGCCCGGCACGCCGGGTGCGTCGTCGGGGGCGTGTTACACGATCCGCCGCGGGATGGAAGGGTATCGCCGCCCGGAGCGCCGACCGGCGCCGGCGCATCACGTCTCATTGAAGCTCGACTGGATCGACGGAGGGCAGGAGGCGCGTCTGCAGATGGGGCGCGAAGGCGGGGAATTCCTGTTGGGCGAAAGCCCGCGCGGCTGCGCTTTGGTCGATCACCGTCACCGATTGCGGCGGCGGCTTGCGCTGGCGGAATGATTCCACCACCGTGCCGAGATAGACCACCTCGCCGGCTTCCACCCGCACACCGCGTTCGGGAGCCACCTTGGCAGCGCCGAGCGGGAAGGTGATCCGATGCGCCATGGTGCCGTCGGAACGCAGCATGACGCTGATGGTCGCCGGCGCGTTGGCAGCCAGATATCGCCCGGGCGGCACGACGGCCACCCCCCATCCCAGCTGGTCGATGGCGCCCCGGCTGCGCAGCAGCACCTGGCGGATGCGGTCGGTGTTCACCTCGCGCAGCGTGAAATTATAAGGATAGGGTATCTCGTCGCCATCGGCAGACTTGCCGTAGGCGCGCACGATGACTACCGCGCCCTTCTCGGTTTTCAACCGCTCAAGCGGGACGCCCTTCAGCAGGCCGGGAAGCACTTCTGCCCAGAATTCGGGAGGAAGTGTCTCTATAGTCTTCACACGGGCGTCGCGGACGCGTTTGATGACTTCGGGCGAATCGGAATCCAGTCGGGTGGCGGCTGGCGGGTGGCCGCCCGGCTCCTGTGCCCTACCGCTGCCGGTCGTCGCGCCCGCCAGCACGAGGCTCAGCGCGATGGCTGCCAGCCCACTTCTTTTGCGTCGCGTAGATGCGCCGTCCAACATCCAGCCCACTCCCGCATCGAGTCCGGCCGCGGCACGGACGACTGTGGCCATTTACATGCGATTGCATGACATCGCGGCGAAGCCCGTCTACTCCACCGCCAGCAGCAGCGCCGAGGCGAGCGCGACCACCCAGACCGCGCCGCTCACTTCTCGCCCGCGCCCGGCGATCAGCTTCACCGCTGCATAGGCGATGAAGCCGAGGCCGATGCCCGTGGCGATGGAGAAGGTGAAGACGATGCCGAGCGCCGTCAATGCCGCCGGCAGCGCCTCCGCCGGATCGTCCCACGGCAGGTCCTTGAGCGGCGCCAGCATGGCGAGGGCGACGAACACCAGCGCCGGAGCGGTGGCGAACGCCGGCACGCCAGCGCCAGCGGTGCGATGAACAGGCAGGCGAGGAACAGGCCCGCCGTCGCCACGCTGGCAAGGCCCGTGCGCCCGCCGGCGGCGATGCCGGAGGCGCTCTCGATATAGGAGACCGTGTTCGAGGTGCCGAGCGCCGCGCCCACCATGGCGCCGCCCGAATCGGCCAGCATCACCCGGCCGAGCCGCGGCACCGTGCCGTCCGCCCGCATCAGCCCGGCGCGGCCGAGGGTGGCGATCAGCGTGCCCATATTGTCGAGCAGCCCCACCAAGAAGAAAGCGAACACCACGCCGGTCATGGAGAGCTTCAGCGCGCCGGCGAGGTCCATCTGGAGGAACGTCGGCGCCAGGGAAGGCGGGGGCGAGACCACGCCCGAAAAGCTGGTCAGCCCGAGCGGCACGCCGGCGAGCGCCGCCGCCGCCACCGCGATGAGGATCGCGCCGGGCACCCTGCGCGCCGCGAGACCGGCCATCAGCACGAAGCCGGCGCAGGCGATCAGCACCTTGGGGTCGCGGACATCGCCGAGCCCGATCATGGTGGCGGGCTTCGCCACCACAAGGCCCATGCCCTGGAGGCCGAGCAGCCCCAGGAACAGGCCGATGCCGGCGCCGATGCCGAGCTTGAGCGAGAGCGGGATGGAATTCACCAGCCATTCGCGCACCTTGAGCACGCTCACCAGCAGGAAGGCGACGCCGGAGAGGAACACCGCCCCCAGTGCCGTCTGCCAGGGCACGCCCATGCCCAGCACCACAGTGTAGGTGAAATAGGCGTTGATCCCCATGCCCGGGGCGAGGGCGATGGGATAGTTGGCGATCAACCCCATGGCGAGCGAGCCGAGGGCTGCCGCGAGGCAGGTGGCGGTGAAGGCGGCGCCCCGGTCGATGCCCGCCGCGGCGAGAATCTGCGGGTTCACCACCAGGATGTAGCTCATGGTGAGGAAGGTGGTGAGCCCGGCGGCGAGCTCGACCGGGACCGAGGTGCCGTTCTCTCGCAGCCCGAACAGGCGCTCCAGTGTCGTCCGCATGCTCGCCCCCGTGCCGCGCCGGCCGCTCCGCGACGCCCGGCTCGGAGCCGCCGGAGGATACGGGACAACTGACGCCGCGAATATTCCCCCGCTCCGCGAAACGAGAATGTCCGCGGCGGCGTTGCAGCCGAAAATTCACGCCCCGGCGGGCGCGAGCGGCTGCGCTCGGGGGGCGCATGCGGCTGGGCGCATCGGATCGTTCCAATCTGGGCGGCGGTCGCGCCGCTCCATTGACGCCGGACCGACGCCAGAGGATTTTACCAGCCATCGTTGCACACGCCCTCAATTCCTTGGCGTGATGCGGGGAGGAGTCCAAAGATGCGCACTCTTGCAAGCATGCTCCTGGCGGTGCCGATCCTGGCCGCCGCCACCGTCGGGGCCGGCGCCTTCCCGGCGCTGCCCGTTCCGGCCGATGCCGGTGCAACACTGGTCGCCCAGGGCTGCGGCTGGGGCGGCTGGCGCGGGCCGTGGGGGCGGCTGCCGCTACGGCTATTACGCCGGCCGGTGGTGGTCGTGCCTGGACCTGTAGTGGTCAACCCGCAGGGCTGCCCGCCCGGATACTGGCGTGGGCCCTGGGGCCATTGCCGCGACACGCCCTATCACGGGCCGCTGCCCGGCGGCGGCTACCGCTACTGACGCGCGGCTGCGGCCTGAGGGCCGCGCCCCCGGTTCAACCCCAGCGATATGAGATACCCATGATCCGCCTTTCCTCGCGCCTTGCGGCGCTCGGCCTCACCGGCCTCATCGCCGTCACGGCCGCAAGTTACGTCGGTCCGGCTTCGGCCCAGAACGCCCCGGCTGCCGCCGCGCAGCCCGCCGACCCGGCGCTGGCGTCCCCGCCCTTCACGGAGGACGACGCCCGCGCCATCCGCAATGCCCGCATCGCCGCGCTGAAGACGGTGGTCGAGCTGACCCCCGAGCAGGAAAAGCTCTGGGGCGCCGCTGGAGAAGGCGATCCGCGACATCGCCCGCAACTCCGCCCAGCGGCGCGAGAAGCGCTTCAGCGCGCCGCCGCCGGCGGATTCCTGGCCGCGCTGAGGAGGTAGGCGCGACCGCGAGCGCCCGCGCGGCGGACCTCAAGACCTTCATTGCTGCGGCGAA
>NZ_JBNFNU010000408.1:0-3753 GCF_057364445.1 Xanthobacter sp. BG11Y11_SDJG | reverse complement strand
GACGCCGCGGCGGCCGAGGCCGCCGCCGCCAAGCTGCCCGGCGCCATCGGCATCGGCTGCGACATCACCCAAGCCGGAGGACGTCGCCGCCATGGTGGCGAAGGCGGAGGGCGCGCTCGGGCCGCTCTCCATCTTCGTCAACAGCGCCGCGGTGCTGGACGACAAGCTGTTCCTGGACTCGACGCCGGCGGACTGGAAGCGGATGCTGAGCGTGTGCCTCGACGGGCCCATGCTGGGCCTGCACGCGGTGCTGCCGGGCATGGTCGCGCGCGGCTATGGCCGCGTCGTGTGCCTTGCCTCCGATTCGGCGCGGATCGGCCAGGCGCGCCTGTCCTATTATGCGGCGGCCAAGGCGGGGGTGATCGCGCTGGTGAAGTCGGTGGCGCAGGAGGTGGGCGGCAAGGGCGTGACGCTCAACGTGGTCTCCCCCGGCGCCACCAACACGCCGCTGCGCCAGGCGCGCGAGGCGCAGATGCTGGAGCAGATGGGCGAGGAGAAGTACGCCCGCCGGCAGAAGAGCGTGCTCAAGCTCTACCCCACGGGGCGGATCGGCGAGCCGCAGGACATCGGCGCCGCCATCGCCTTCCTCGCCAGCGCGGAGGCCGGCTGGATCACCGGCCAGGTGCTGAGCGTGAACGGCGGCTTCGTGATGCCGTGAGCACCAAAAAACAAGACCAAGACCACCGCGGGATGAAGCGTTCAAGGATCATCGGACCATGGATTTCAAGCTCAGCGAGGAACAGGCGCTGCTCCAGGATCAGGTGCGCCGCATGGTGCGCGCCGAGATCGAGCCGAGGCTCGCCGCCCACAATCCGGATACGCCGCTGCCCAAGGCGGTGATGCTGGAGATATTCGCCGCGCTCGCCCGCATGGGCCTCACCGCGCCGCGCCTGCCGGCGTCCGCCGGCGGCGGCGAGATGCGCATGCTGGACTACGGCCTGTGCTTCGAGCAGCTGCCGCCGGTGATCGCCATCTCGCTCATCTCGCACGAATGCACCATCGCCCGGCTCCATGCCGAGGGCGGCGCCGCCCATGCCGAGCACCTGCTGCCGGAACTGATCGCCGGCCGCAAGATCGGCTGCACCGGCTCCACCGAGCCCAATACCGGCTCCGACCCGCGCGGCATCGCCACCCGCATCACGCCGAGCGGCGACGGCTATGTGGTGTCGGGCGCGAAGATGTGGATCACCAACGGCACCATCAGCGATCTGATGATCGCCACCTGCCTCGCCGGCCAGGATGCCGGACGGCCGGGCGTGATGCAGCGCGTGCTGATCGAGCGCGACGTCTCGCCCTACGAGGCGCGGGAATCCCGGTTCTGGGCTTCAAGCAGGGGCATCTGTCCGAGATTTCGCTCGCCGACTGCCGGGTGCCGGAGCGCAACCTGCTCGGCCAGAGCGGCGATGCCGCGCGCATCCTCCAGGGGACCTGGGTGGGCAACCGGCCGCTGCTCGGGCTCAGCGCCGTGCACATGGCGCAGAAGGCGCTCGATCTGGCGGTGGCATATGCCGGGGTGCGGCGCCAGTTCGGCGAGCCCATCGGCCGCAAGCAGCTGGTGCAGAGCCGGCTCGCCGACATTGCAACCGCCGTGACAACCAGCCGCCTCCTCTGCTATCGCGCGCTGGCGCTCATCGACGACGGCGCACCGGCCGACGGGGCGTCGGCCATGGCAAAGAGATATGCCACCACCGCATGCGCGGAGGCCGTGTCTTTGGCCATGCAGGTGCACGGCGCCATGGGGGTGGCGGAGGAGACCGGGCTGGAGCGGCTCTACCGCGACGTGCGCATGCTACCGATCCCGGACGGGACCAACGAGATTCTCACCTTGATCCTCGGGCGCGAGCTGACCGGGCTCAACGCTCTGAGGCCCGAGGCGCGGCACCAGGCGGCGGCGGAATAGGCGCGGAGCGCAACGGCGGCAGGGGACGGCAGGGGAACCACATGATCCGAGCGGTAGGACGGGCGCTGGCCATCTTCGATGCGTTCGACGCCCAGCATCAGAGCCTCTCCTTGCAGGAGATCGGCGAGCGCATCGGCATGCCGAAGGCCACCACGTTCCGGCTCGTCAACACGCTGGTGCGCGGCGGCTTCCTGGTCCGGCTCGAGAACCAGCGCTACTGCCTGTCGCTGAAGATCCTGCGCCTCGCCGGCCTGGTGAAGAGCACGCTCGGCATCCGCGAAGCGGCGCGCCCCACCATGGCCGAGGTCTGCCGGCTCACCGGCGAGACGGTCACGCTGAACATCCGCTCGGGCGTGGAGCGCATCTGCGTCGACGTGGTGGACACGCCCTCTCCGCTGATGACCATCGTGCGGCCGGGCGAGCATGTGAGCCTGCTCTACGGTGCGACGGCGCGCCTGCTGCTCGCCTATGCCGGCGACACCGAGATCGACGCCATCCTCGCGTATGCCCAGACCAAGGAGAAGGTGGACGCCAAGGCGCTCAAGGCGGCGCTCGCGGAGATCCGGCGGCTCGGCTATTCCTGCACCTCGGGCCAGCGCATTCCCGGCGTCACCGCCATCTCGGTGCCGATCTTCGACATCAATGACGAGGTGCACTACTCGCTGTCCGTCACCGGGCCGAGCGTGCGCATGGACCCGCGCATCGACGAGTTCACGCAGATCATGCTCACCGCCGGCGCCTCCATCTCCGCCATGATGGGGACCTCGAAGGTGGCGCCCGTCGCGGCGGAGGACGCTCTGGCGGCGGAAGACGACGAGGCCCCCGCGCGCGAGCCCCGCAAGGCGGCGGCGAAGGGTCCGGCCAAGGGACACGCCAACGGACCGGCCAAGAAAGCGACAAAGGAAGCGACAAAGTCGCGGATCACGGCACCGGTCGGCGCGCCCACGAAGGCTCCGGCGCTTGCAGTGGTGGCCGGCCAAGGCAAGAAGCCGCGCGCCGCGGCGGCCCGAAAGACCGTCGCCGACTGAACGGCCGCGAGGGAACGGCCCCGCTTGCGCTCACGCCATTGTGCATGCCAAACGCCGCCCCGCGCCGTTGAATCCAATTATTTGAAGATAAAAGAAAAATTCAGATGCTTCCGGACCTCCCCCCACCGCAAGCGGGTGGGCGCGCCGGCGATTGTGCGCTGCGGCCGGGTTTGACTTTACGTATGGTCCGCCGACCGATCGCACCGCCGGCAGGCGGTAGGTGACCGGCAGTGCGCGAAAGGTGGCGGCATGCGGCTCAGCGGACAGCGGAACGTGCGGCGGCAGGGGCTTCGGTCATGGCGCGCGGGCGCGCGGCTCGGGGCCGGCCTCGCCTTCGCTTTGACCGCTCTCCTTGGAGCCGGCCCGGCCCAAGCGCAGGAAAGCGCCGCCGTCACCAGCCCCCGCGCTGCCGTCACGCTGATCGCCGACGCCGCCCATGTCGTGCCGGGCCAGGACGTGCGGATCGGCCTGCGCCAGGCGCTCGCGCCAGGCTGGCACACCTACTGGAAGAATCCCGGCGATGCCGGCACGCCGCCGGAGATCGCCCTCGCTCTGCCCGAGGGCGCCCGGGCCGGCGAGATCCAATGGCCTGGACCGGACCGCTTCGCCGTCGGGCCGGTGACGAGCTTCGGCTATGGCGGCGAGGTGGTGTTTCCCATCGCCGTGAGCGTGCCGCAGACCCTCAAGCCCGGCGACACCTTCACCGTGTCGGCCGAGGCGAGCTGGCTGGTGTGCGAGAAGGAATGCATTCCCGAGGAGGGCAAAATTCACCCTCGCTCTGCCCGTGGCCGACGCGCCGGCGCCGCCCGCGCCCGGCATCGCCGC
>NZ_JBNFNU010000407.1:0-3767 GCF_057364445.1 Xanthobacter sp. BG11Y11_SDJG | reverse complement strand
CGTGCGCATGCTCGACCTCCGCCATGGCCGGCGAGGAGACCGGGCGCCAAGTTGCGCCGCGGTGCGCGAGGCGCTGGGCGCGCCAAGGTGGACGGCCTGTTGGTGTCCGATCCCCACGCCGCCGCCTGGCTGTTCAACATCCGCGGCGCCGACGTGGCGCACACCCCGCTGCCGCTCGCCTGGTCCATCGTGCCGGCCGAGGGGCCGCCGCTGCTGTTCCTGGAGCGGACGAAGCTGTCCGACGCGGTGCGGGACGCGCTGGAGGCGGTGGCGCATCTCCACCCGGTGAGCCACCTCGATGACGCCCTCACGGCGTTCGCCCGCGGCCGGCGCGTGCGCGTCGACCAGGCCACCTGCCCGGTGCGGCTCGCCGGCCTAATCGAGAAGGCGGGCGGCGCGGTGGACAAGGGAGCCGACCCCATCGCCTTGCTCAAGGCTCGAAGAACCCGGCCGAGATCGCCGGCATGCGCGCCGCCCATCTGCGCGACGGCGTGGCGCTCGCCCGCTTCCTCGCCTGGTTCGACGCGTGCGCCCCCGCGGGCGGTCTCACCGAGATCGACGCGGTGGAGGCGCTCGAGACCTTCCGGCGCGAGAGCGGGGAGCTGACCGACGTCTCCTTCCCCACCATCGCCGGGGCGGGGCCGAACGGCGCCATCGTCCATTACCGGGTGACCCGCGCCACCAACCGCGAGATCCGCCCGGGCGACCTGTTCCTGCTGGATTCCGGCGCCCAGTATCCGGACGGCACCACCGACATCACCCGCACCCTGGCGGTGGGCACGCCCACGCCGCAAATGCGCGCCCACTACACGCTGGTGCTCAAGGGCCACCTCGCCATCCGGCCCGGCGTGTTCCCGCAGGGTGTCGCCGGCGCCCAGCTCGACCCGTTCGCGCGCCAGTATCTGTGGGCGGCGGGCCTCGACTTCGACCACGGCACCGGCCATGGCGTGGGCGCCGGCCTGTCCGTGCACGAGGGTCCGGCGCGCATTTCCAAGCTCGGCCACGTGCCGCTGGCGCAAGGCATGATCCTGTCCAACGAGCCGGGCTATTACCGCGAAGGCGCCTACGGCATTCGCATCGAGAACCTGATCCTGGTGGAGCCGCGGGAGGTGGCGGGTGCCGAGAAGCCCTGCCTCGGCTTCTCCACGCTGACGCTGGTGCCCTATGCGCGCGCGCTGATCGAGCTCGCGCTCCTGGACCGCGGGGAGCGCGACCAGATCGACGCCTATCATCTTTGGGTGCGCGAGGCGCTGACGCCGTATCTGGAGGGCGCCGCACGCGATCATCTGGTGGACGCCTGCGCCCCTCTGTAACCGGAACCATTTCGCCCCGCCGGCGTTGATGGCGCCCGAACAGGCGGGATGTTCCGCAGGCTGATTTTCGCCAAATTTCGACGCCGCCAGGAACCGCAAAGCTCATGGCGACGTTTTCCCCTTCCGATTTACACGGCAGGGAGCGGATTAAATGTCAACAATCCTGATCGTCATCCTGGTTCTTCTTCTCGTCGGCGCCCTGCGACCTGGGGATACAGCTCCGGTTGGGGCTATGGCCCGGGTGGCATCGTCGGCGTGTTGCTGATCATCGTGATCGTACTGGCGCTGACAGGACGCCTATGACCCCATGAAAACGGGCGGAAGCGCTGCGCTTCCGCCCCGTCGTGCGGCCCATCGCCCGTCCTGCCCGATCGCGGCAGGGCGGGCGATGGGCGTTTTGCGGGCACGGTCTTTCGGCGCGAGGTCCCGTGCGCCGGGACCTCGCCGTCAATCTCACATCACCTTCTCGATCACCCGGCCGACCTTGCCGATCAGTTCGTCCACCTGGTCGTTGGAAATGATGAGCGGCGGGGTCATCACCACCGTGTCGCCGGCGGTGCGGATCATCACGCCCTCCTCGTGGAAGGCGCGCTCGATGGCCTCGTAGCCGCGCTGGCCGGGCAGACCCTCGCGCGGCGGCAGATCGATGCCGGCGGTGATGCCGACGGTGCGGATGTCGAGCACGCCGGGCTTGTCTTTCAGGCTCATGACCGCATCCGCCCAGGTGGGCTCGAGCGCCTTGGCGCGGGCGAACAGGTCCTCGTCGCGGTAGAGATCGAGCGTGGCGAGGCCGGCGGCGCAGGCCAGCGGGTGGGCCGAATAGGTGTAGCCGTGGAACAGCTCCACCATGTGCTCCGGCCCCTTCATGAAGGCATCGTGGACATGCTTGCGGGCGATCACGCCGCCCATGGGCACGGCACCGGCGGTGATGCCCTTGGCGAAGGTGATGAGGTCCGGCTGCACGCCGTAGCGCTCGGCGGCGAAGGCGTATCCGAGCCGGCCATAGCCGGTGATGACCTCGTCGAAGATCAGCAAAATGCCGTATTTGTCGCAGATCTCCCTCAGGCGCTTCAGATAGCCCTGGGGCGCCGGGATGACGCCGGTGGAGCCGGCCATGGGCTCGACGATCACCGCGGCGATGGTCGAGGGATCATGCAGGCCGACGATGCGCTCCAGCTCGTCGGCGAAATGCGCGCCGTATTCCGGCTCGCCCTTGGTGAACGCCTGGTTCTTGCGGTCGTAGGTGGTGGGCAGATGGTCGACGCCGGTCAGCATGGTCCCGAAGGTGCGCCGGTTCGCCACCATGCCGCCCACGGAAATGCCGCCGAAGCCCACGCCGTGATAGCCGCGCTCGCGGCCGATCAGGCGGGTGCGCGAACTGTTGCCGGTGGCATTGTGATAGGCGAGCGCGATCTTCAAGGCGGTATCCACCGCCTCGGAGCCGGAATTGCAGAAGAACACGTGGTCGAGGTCGCCCGGCGCCAGCGCCGCGATGCGGCTCGCCAGCCGGAACGCGCCGGGATGGCCGAACTGGAAGGTGGGGCCGAAGTCCAGCTCACCGGCCGCCTTCTGGATGGCGGCGACGATGGGCTCCCGGTTGTGGCCCGGATTGGTGCACCACAGGCCCGAGCAGCCGTCCAGGATGGCGCGGCCGTCGGGCGTGAAATAGTGCATGTCCTTGGCGCTGGCGACCACCCGGGGGCGCTTCTTGAAGGCGCGGTTCGACGTGAAGGGCATCCAGAACGCCTCAAGATCGTTCGGCGCCATCTGCCCGCCGGAAGAGCCGTCCGCTCCGCCCACCGCCATATCGTCCAATGCCATGACACCTCTCCTTACCCGCCGGGCGCTTCGTGAACGCCCACCGGCGCGCAGCGGCGCAAGCTAGCAGCGCCGCCGCCGCGAGGAAACCGCCCCGCGCGCGGACCCTTCCCCCTTGCCAGCATGGCTGATCTGGCGGAAAACAACATGACGATGGGGAAGATGGATCATAAGGCCGCCGCGAGCGGCTCCGGTCGGCGCGGCGACGAGGTCGGCGGCGGCGCAGGCGCGCCCGATGCCGACCAGGTGCGCGGCGCGCTGGAGCGCGTGCTCGCCTCGGCAGAACTGTCCGCCTCGCCGCGCCTGTCCGCTTTCCTGCGCTACGTGGTCGAGACATCGCTCGACGGCCGCGCCGAGGAGATCAAGGGCTATACCATCGCCGTCGAGGCGCTCGGCCGCGCCCCGTCATTCGACCCCCAGACCGACCCCATCGTCCGTGTCGAGGCCACCCGCCTCAGGCGGGCGCTCGATCATTTCTATGCCGCGGCGGGCGCCAGGGAGCCGTTGCGCATCCTGATCCCGCGCGGCAGCTACGTGCCGGTCTTCGACTGGCGCGAGAGCGAGGCGGCCGCGCCTCATGCCGAACCCGAGAGCGCCGACGCGCCCCAGAGCGGCCCGCCGCCCGGTGCCGCCGCG
>NZ_JBNFNU010000406.1:0-3778 GCF_057364445.1 Xanthobacter sp. BG11Y11_SDJG | reverse complement strand
CGAGGGCGCGGGTGAGCCGGCGCCTCTGTGAGGGCGGCGGCGGCATCGAGGCGTGGGCGCGAGAGGGGCTGTCACGGAAGGGCCTTGGCGAGGGGTGGAACCCGTTGGCGGGGCGTGGGTTGAGCAAGGAGCGGGGGCGTGGCGGCAGACCGCCGCGCGTCGGGCGCCCGTCAAGGTTGACGGCACCGCTCCCGGTGCCCCAACCAGGGCGGGAGGTCAAGACGCCGCGTGCGGCCATCCCTGCGCGCCAACGGAAAGGCCCCGATGTGATCCGCCTGCTGCTGCGCCTCGCGCTGATCGTCGTCGCCATCCCGCTGGTGCTGTCGGTGCTCTATGCGGTCGTCAACCCGGTCTCGACGCTGATGATCGGGCGCTGGCTCTCCGGCGAGCGGGTGGAGCGGGTGTGGACCCCGCTCTCCGAGATGTCGCCGCCACTGGTGCGCACCGTGATCGCCTCGGAGGATGCGAGCTTCTGCCGCCATCCCGGCGTGGACCTCGAAGAGATGCGCCAGGCGATCGAGAAGGCGGACGAGATCGAGGAGGTGCGCGGCGCCTCGACCATCTCCATGCAGGTGACGAAGAACCTGTTCCTGTGGCCGGGCCGTGACCTGATCCGCAAGGCGATCGAGATTCCGCTCACGCTGTGGCTCGATCTGGTGCTGAGCAAGGAGCGGATGATCGAGATCTATCTCAACATCGCCGAATGGGGGCCGGACGGCGAGTTCGGCGCCGAGGCCGGCGCGCAGCGCGCCTTCGGCATCCCGGCGGCGCAGGTGAACGCCTCCCAGGCGGCGCTCCTCGCCGTGATGCTGCCCAATCCGATCCGGCGCGACGCCGGCAAGCCCACCGCCAACCTCCAGCGCCTCGCCTCCCGTCTGCGCGAGCGGGTGCCCAAGGAGGGGCCGGAGCTGGTCGCCTGCCTCTCGCTGGGGAAATGAGGGGAGGGACCGGAAAGCGCAGCGGCAAGGCCCCTGGCGCAGGAAGCCCCCCACCCGCACCGGGGAGAGGTGCGAACGGCGGGGCCGACGAAGACATCCCCGGCGGCGTGCGGCACTTGATTGTACGGCTCCAAGACGCCAAATGTGGAACTCCTGCGGCGCCCTCCCGCCGCGCCGCTTCCCGCGTCCCGGAGACCTGACACCATGACCGAGGCCGCCGCGGCCGCGTCCCAGAAGCTGAACCCCTGGGTGAAGATCGGCCTTGAGATCGGCCCCCTGGTGCTGTTCTTCGTCGGCAATTCGTATGGCGGCATCTATTTCGCCACCGGCCTGTTCATGGTGGCGACGGCGGTCGCGCTCGCCGCCATGTGGCTGCTGGCGCGGCGCATCGCGGTTATGCCGCTGGTGTCGGCGCTGGTCGTGACGGTGTTCGGCGGGCTGACCTTGTGGCTCCAGGACGACCACTTCATCAAACTGAAGCCGACCCTCCTTAACGCCATCTTCGGCCTCGCTCTGCTCGGCGGCCTGGCGTTCAAGAAGCCGCTACTGCCTTACGTTTTCGACGGCATGGTCAACCTTACGGACGAGGGCTGGCACAAGCTCACCGTGCGCTGGGGCATCTTCTTCCTGGTGATGGCGGCGGTGAACGAAGTGGTCTGGCGCTCGGTCTCCACCGACACTTGGGTCGCCTTCAAGACCTTCGGCTACCTGCCGCTGACCTTCGTCTTCGCCATGGCCCAGGCGCCGCTGATGGCGCGGTTCGAGGCGAAGCCGGAGGCGCCGGCCGGAGGCGGGCCCGACTGAGGGGCCAGGAGGCCCGGTCCCCGCGCATTGACTTGAGGCGGAGGCTTCACCATAAGCCCTCGAAAGGGCGCGACATGCTGACGAAGAAGGGAAATACGGCCTGAAGGCCGCGGTGCATCTGGCGCGTCTCGCCCCCGGCGCGTCCACCCAGGTGGCGGAGATCGCCGACGCCAATCAGATCCCGAAGAAATTCCTGGACGTGATCCTGGGCGAACTGCGCAATGCCGGCTTCCTCACCAGCAAGAAGGGCAAGCTCGGCGGCTACCGCCTCGCGCGGGCGCCCGAGGAAATCATCGTCGGCCAGATGATCCGCGCCCTCGACGGCCCGCTGGCGCCGCTGCCCTGCGCCAGCCGCAACGCCTACGAGCCCTGCGAGGACTGCAACCTGTCGCGCTGCGAGGTGCGGCTTCTGATGGTGCGGGTGCGCGACGCCATCGGCACGGTGCTCGACACCTACACGCTCGCCGAAATGCGCGATCTCTCCCACGACGAACTCGCCTCCTTCGTCGACTATATCTGAGCGGCGGCCCCGCTGCCGTCCCCCGTCGGGCGGTCTTCAAATCGATTCAGATTTCCCCGGAATCCGGCTAGATGTGACGCCATGCGCCGGCGTCTCGAAGGCTGCGCGCAGCATGGGAGGACGTGGATAATGACCAAGAAGATCGCGCTGGTGACGGGGGCGGGCTCGGGCGTGGGACGCGGCGTCGCCGAGGCTCTGGCCAAGGCGGGCTATGCGGTGGCGCTGGCCGGCCGGCGCGCCGAGGCCCTCGAAGAGACCGCCGCGCTGGTGCCGGCGCCGACATGCTGGCGGTGCCCTGCGACGTGACCGACCCCGCCTCCGTGAAGGCGCTATTCGATGCCACGGTGGCGAAGTTCGGCCGCCTCGACCTCCTGTTCAACAATGCCGGAACCGGCGCGCCCGCGGTGCCGATGGAGGACCTCACCTACGCCCAGTGGCGCGCGGTGGTGGACACCAATCTCACGGGGCCGTTTCTGTGCACCCAGGAGGCGATCCGCGTGATGAAGGCGCAGGCGCCGCGCGGCGGCCGCATCATCAACAACGGCTCCATATCGGCGCATGCGCCGCGCCCGTTCTCGGCCCCCTACACCGCCACCAAGCACGCCATGACCGGCCTCACCAAGTCCACCTCGCTGGACTGCCGCGCCTACGACATCGCCTGCGGCCAGATCGACATCGGCAATGCCGACACGGTGATGGCCCAGCGCATGAAGGCCGGCATCCTCCAGGCCGACGGCTCCACCAAGGTCGAGCCGGTGATCGATGTCGACCACGTGGCGAGCGCGGTGGTCTACATGGCGAGCCTGCCGCTGGAGGCCAACGTGCAGTTCATGACCATCATGGCCACCAAGATGCCGTTCGTCGGCCGCGGCTGACGCTTCGCTCACAACGCGGCGTGGTCCTTCACCGCCGCGGCGAGCGCCGGCTTCATCTGAAGGAAGCGCGCGTCGAGGGCGGCGGGGTCGGTGGCGTTGAGCGCCACCATCTGCGCCCGCTGCGGGCTGAGGCGGCGCACGTCGAGGGCGTCCGCCTCCATGCCCGCGACCAGAGCGGCGGCGACCTCGTCCGCGGTCTCCTTGACGAAGCCGAGGTCGGCGCGGCGCGGGAGGTCCTCATCATCGGCGTGTCGGTGGCGCCGGGATAGAGGGTGAGCACGTGGACACCCTCGCCGAGAAGCTCGCGCCGCAGCGCCTCGCCGAAATGGGCGAGGCCCGCCTTCACGGCCGCATAGGTGGCGTAGAACGGCACGCCCACCAGGGCGATGCCGGACGCGACGTTCACCACCATCGCCTCCCCGGAGGCGCGCAGCGCCGGCAGCGCCGCGCGGGTGATGAGGATGGGGGCGAGAAGGTCCACCTCCACCATGGTGCGGATCTCGGCCTCGCCGGTCTCCTCCAGGGGGCCGGCGCGCACCGCGCCGGCATTGTTCACCAGCACGTCGAGCCCGCCCAGAGCGGCGCGCGCGGCATCGAGCGTCGCCGCCCGGCCGGCCTCGCTCGCCACGTCGGCGGCGATG
>NZ_JBNFNU010000405.1:0-3799 GCF_057364445.1 Xanthobacter sp. BG11Y11_SDJG | reverse complement strand
CGCGGCGCTGCTGGCGCGGAACGACCATCTGGCCGGCGCCGGCCTGCGCGTCCTTGCGGCCGCAGCGGGACGCGGCGCGATCTCGGATGCGCCGCCGTCCGGCCTCGCATTCCTCGGCTTCGCCGGCCTCGCCGATCCGGTGAAGGGGGATGCGGGCGAGGCTATCGCGCTGTTCCACAAGGCCGGCATCCGCACCATCATGATGACCGGCGACCAGCAGGGCACGGCGCTCGCGGTGGCCCGGTCGCTCGCTCTGTCGCGCACCGGCGTCCTGCGCATGGCCAGCGGGCCGGAGATCGCGAACCTCGATCAGGCCGCGCTGGGCGCGCTGGCGCTCGGCACCTCGGTGTTCGCCCGCGTCAGCCCGGCCGACAAGCTGCGCATCGTCGAGGCGCTGCAGGCGAAGGGACGGCGCGTCGCCATGCTCGGCGACGGGGTGAATGACGGACCGGCGCTGCGCGCCGCGTCGGTGGGCGTGGCGGTGGGCGAGAAGGCGACCTCGGTCGCGCGCGAGGTGGCGGACCTCGTGCTCGCCCATGACGACCTGCGCGAACTCGCCCGCGCCATCGCCCGCGGCCGCGCCACCCAGGACAACGTGCGCAATTCCATCCGCTTCTTCTTCTCCACCAACCTCTCCGAGATCCTCGTGATGCTGGTGGAAACGCTGCACGGACGCGGCGAGGGCGAGACGCCCATGGAGCTGTTCTGGCTCAACCTCGTCACCGACGTGCTGCCGGCGCTCGGGCTCGCGCTCGCCGAGCCCCGCGGCGACGTGATGGCGCGCCCGCCCAATGACCATACCGCTCCGCTGTTCGACCGGCGCGAACTCGCCGACATGCTCGCCGACGGCGCCACCATCGCCGGCGCCGCGCTGGCCGGGCATTTCATCGCCTTGGCGCGCTCGGGAGTGGGGCCGCGCACCCGCACCGTCACCTTCACCACGCTGGCGCTGGCGCAGATCGCCAATGCGTGGGTGCTGCGGGATCGCTCGCCGGGAGCGGGCGAGGCCCTCCTCATTTCCGAGCGGCGGCTGGAGGCCACGCTCGCCGGCGCGATCGGCCTGCTCGCCGTGCCGTTCCTGGTGCCGGGCCTGCGGCGGCTGCTCGGCGTCGCGCCGGCCACCCTCGGCGACCTCGCTTTGGCGGCGAGCCTTGCCGGCGGCGCCTTCGCCATCAGCGAAGGACGCCGCATCGTGCGGATCGCCCCGGCGCCATCGCCTGTGGCGGCGTAGGGCCGCGCGACGCCTGCGTTGACGGGTGTCAATGGCGGGCGGTCGGGCCTTGCCTATAGAGGGCTATCGATCTCCCAGAGGAGTTCACGGCCATGGCGGACACGCTTTCCGAGACGAAGCCCGCACCCGATCGCCGCTCTCCCGGCCGGCGCATGATGAAGGCGGCGATCTTCGTCGAGAAGGATCGCATCGTGCTCGACGAGAAGCCGATCCCGGAGGTGGGGCCGCTCGACGCCCTCATCCGCGTCACCACCACCACCATCTGCGGCACCGACATCCACATCCTCAAGGGCGAGTATCCGGTGGCGAAGGGCCTCACCATCGGTCACGAGCCGGTGGGCGTCATCGAGAAGCTCGGCTCCGCGGTGGAGGGCTTCGCGGAAGGCCAGCGGGTGATCGCCGGCGCCATCACCCCGTCCGGCTATTCCAATGCCTGCCTGTGCGGCTGCGGCTCGCAGGACGGGCCGCGCACGAGGCACGGCTTCAAGCCCATGGGCGGCTGGCGCTTCGGCAACACCATCGACGGCGCGCAGGCGGAATACCTGCTGGTGCCCGACGCGATGACCAATCTCGCCGCCGTCCCGGATACGCTCGCCGACGAGCAGGTGCTCATGTGCCCGGACATCATGTCCACCGGCTTCTCCGGCGCCGAGAGCGGCAAGGTGAAGATCGGCGACGTGGTGGCGGTGTTCGCGCAGGGCCCCATCGGCCTGTGCGCCACCGCCGGTGCCCGCCTCATGGGGGCGACGCGCATCATCGTCGTCGACCAGATGGAGGCCCGCCTCAAGGTCGCCCGCGCCATGGGCGCCGACGACACCGTGGACTTCTCCAAGGTGGACCCGGTGGAGGAGATCCTGCGCCTCACCGACGGGCGCGGCGTCGACGTCGCCATCGAGGCGCTGGGGCGCCAGGCGACGTTCGAGGCAGCGCTCCGGGTGCTGCGGCCCGGCGGCACGCTGTCCTCGCTCGGGGTCTATTCCAGCGACCTGACGATCCCGCTCGACGCCTTCCTCGCCGGCCTCGGCGACAACACCATCGTCACCACGCTCTGCCCCGGCGGCAAGGAACGCATGCGCCGGCTGATGGACGTGGTGGCCTCCGGCCGGTGGACACGCGCGCCCTCGTCACCCACCGTTTCAAGCTGGACGACATCGAGGCCGCTTACGATCTGTTCGGACATCAGCGCGACGGGGTCCTCAAGGTGGCCATCACGCCGTAACATGTGCGCGGCACAATCGGCCTTCATCGTTTCGGCAAGGGGATCGGCGAGAGCATGGGACCGGAAAAGATGTTGCGCGGCGGCTTCCTCCTGGGTCTCGCCGTGGGGGGTCGGGGGCCGCCGTGGTCGGGCCGGACGCTGTGGCGGCTGGCCCGCCCCGCAGCGAAGGACGCCATCAAGGCCGGCGTCGCCGGCTACGGTGCCGCGCGGGTCGCGCTCGCCCGCGTCGGCGAAGAGGTCGAGGACCTGATGGCCGAGGCCGCGCACGAGATGAAGGAAGCCGCCGCCAAGGCCGCCGCGGCCGAGAGCGAGGCGGAGGGGCGCGACTGGCGCCATCGTCCCGTGGCTGAGCGCCCGCGCCCCGTCCATGCGCGGCTGGCGCATCGGGCCGGCACGCGCACGCGTCTGGTGCTCCTCGCAAAGGTGGCGCACGAGCGTCTCGTGGCGCTGGCGGACGCGCTCGCGGCAGCGGGCATCGAGAAGGTGGAGATCCGGCCGGATACCGGCAGCATCATCCTGACCCACGGGACCCCTGGGAGGATCTCGCGCCGGTGCTGGACGGGGCCGGCCTCAAGGTCGCCGCCGAGGCGCCGCCGGAGCCGGAGCCCGCGCCGATCGAGGAGGCCACCGCGCGCCTCGCCAAGGCGGACTTGCTCATGGCCTTCGCCACCAAGGGCCGGCTCGATCTTCAGAATGCCGCCTTCCTGGCGCTGGCGCTCGGCGGCCTCGTCCAGCTGGCGCGCGGGCGGGTGGCGGGACCGGCGCTCACATTGTTCGGGCAAGCGCTGACGCTCGCCGTGCTCAGGGACCGGCGTCCGCCGCTGTAAGCGCCTGGGTGATCGTGAACGCGGAGGTGCGATGCCGGACCATCCCTCGTCCCCGGCTCCGGGCGGCCCCGGCCAGCATGTGGTGGCGGACCAGAGCGCGGTGTTCGCGTTCCTCGCGGACCCGGCGACCCACGGCCTGCCGCCGGGCGAGCGCGTCACGCGCATCGACACCCACGGGGCCGCGGTCTTCCTCGCCGGGCCGTTCGCCTACAAGGTGAAGCGGGCGGTCCTGTTCCCCTTCATGGACTTCTCGACGCTCGAGAAGCGCCGCGCCGCCTGCGCCGCCGAGGTGGCGATCAGCGGTGCGGGGGCGCCCGGCCTCTATCTCGGCGTCGTGCCCATCGTGCGGCGGGGCGACGGCCTCGCGCTCGGCGGCGACGGCGCGGCGGTGGATGCATGCCGTGTAAAGATGCGCCGCTTCGACACCGAAACTCACTCTCGAACGAACGGTGGCCGAGCGCGGCGCGCTGACGCCGGGCCTCGCCAAGGCGCTGGCGGCGACCGTCACCGCCGCCCATGCCG
>NZ_JBNFNU010000404.1:0-3825 GCF_057364445.1 Xanthobacter sp. BG11Y11_SDJG | reverse complement strand
CACATCGGCGCGGATGCGCTCGGCGAGCCCCGATGGCGCGCCGGCGTCGCCGCCGACGAGCGCCGGAACCGGCGAGGCCGCCCCTTCCAAACGGGATGTCAGGGCGACGATCTGCGCCGCGAGATCGGCCAGGGCCTCCTTGACCGGGGCGAGATCGGCCGGCGGGGCCGGTTCCTCGATCGGCGCGGCGGCGGATCGCGCGCGTTCCAGCGCATCCGCCATCAGCGAATGGTCGGCCCGCAGGCGGTCGAGGTCGGCAGCGATGCGGCGCGTCTCCGCCTCGGCATCGGCAAACTCGCTGGCCCGCCGGTGCTCGAAGGCGTGGACCACCGAGCGCGTGGCGTCCAGATCGGTGTGCGCGGCGGCAAGCGCACCGGTGGTGCGCTCCAGCTCGGCCGACAGGCGGGCGATGTCCTCCGCCTGCGCGGCGCCCAGCGCCTGCGCGCCCGCCAGATCGGCCTGGGTGCGCTCCAGCTCGGCGGCGAGGCGTTCCGTGCCGGCGCGCTCGGCCTCAAGCGCGGCGGTGGTGGTCTCCAGGCGGTGCGTGGTGGCGGTGAGGTTGGTGGTGAGGAGCGCGGCTTCCGCTTCAAGGTCGGTGACGCGGCCCTGTTCGCGGGAAAAGGCTCGCCTCGCGCTCGGCGAGGGTCGCTGTCTGCTCGGCGACGCGGGCATTCAATTGCGCCACCGTGGTCTCTTGCGCGGCGATGGTCTCGCGCGCGGCCGCGAGCTCCTGGTCGAGCGCGGCGCCGCGCGCCGTCAGGTCGCTCACCTGGTCCTGAAGCTCGCCGATCAGCACCGCCCGTTCGGCGGCGATCGCGGCCGCGCCGTCGCCAGTGCGGCTGAGTTCGGCGACGGTCTGCTCCAGCTCGAAGTTCCGCTGGCGCTGGGCCTCGATGGTGGCGGCGTGGGCGACGATGGCCGCCCGCAGCTCATCCACCTGCAGTTCCAGCCGCCGCTGGCTGAGGGCGAAGAAGGCGCGCTGCTGGTCCTTGTCGGCCTGGATCTCGAACAGCGAGACCGGCACCGCCGCCTCGACGCGCCGCGTGGTCAGGCGCACGGCCCGGTGCCAGACCGCGGGCAGCACGAGCAGGGCCGCGAGCGTCGCAAGGAGGACACCCAGAAGGAAGTACAGGATCTGCTCGATCACCCGCGCACGCGCCCTTATCGCTCCCCGAGGGCTCCTTCATGCCACGGCGCGCGGGCGCCCGCCAGAGCGGCTGGCCGCGCCCGGGTCAGAAAGGGTTCCAGGTGGGCGTGGGGGTGAACTTGAGGTAACCGAGATTGGCGCCGAGGCGCACGCCCACGCCCGAGCGGATCGGCACCACCACGATGCCGTCGGCCCCGAGCGCCGTCATGCCGAAGCCGGCCACCAGATAGGCCGAGCCGGAAATGCCGCCGAACCGGCGGAAAATGTCGTCCACGCTGCGCAGATTGTACACCAGGACCATGGTGCGGGCGCCGTCGCCGCCGAAGTCCCAGCCCACCGACGGACCCTGCCAATAGACCTTCAGGTCGCCGGCATTGCGGGTATAGAGCACGCCCTCGCCGTAGCGCAGCCCGCCGATGAAGGCGCCCGCGCCCTCCTGGCCGAGGATGTAGCCGTTGGGCTGGCCCCACTGGCTCACCGCCTTCTCGATGGACAAAGCCAGTCCGCGCGAGATCGAGCCGAAGAAGGAGTGGCCCTTGCTGACCAGCTCGTTGGTCGAATAGGTCTGCGGCGTCGGCGACTGCTGGGCCGCGGCCGGGCCGATGGCGGCAAGGGCGAGGCCGAGGGCCACCAGCAGGGTGGCGGGGCTCAGGCGGAACGGGCGCAAGCTCTGGACCAGGGGCATGGCGGCTCCAACGGTGGGCAGCGACGGGAACGCACGCACCGGCACCGACGGCGGACCCATCGCCGGGCAGCGCAGCGCGCCTCGAATCGAGGAACATTGTGGCACGTAGTGTGACGCCCGTGAGGCGCCGCGCGGGTTTTACAGACCTATCGCACGGCAAGCACCATCGCGGATACGGATTATCGTTCCCTTAACCGGGTGCCGCCGCGCATTCAGTCGGGCGCGCGGCCCGCGCCCCAGACGAGGAAGCCGTTCACCTTGAACCCGGCCTCCCTGTGGCCATAGGTGAGGGGGGACCCGTCCGGCCGGGTCACGCGGCCGCCGGCGGCGTTCACCAAGGCATGGCCGGCGGCGGTGTCCCACTCCATCACGGTGCCGAAGCGCGGATAGAGGTCCACCTTGCCCTCGGCCAGGAGGCCGAACTTGAGGGCCGAGCCGGCGGGGATCATCTCGGCCACCTCGTGTCGGGCCACGAAGGCATCGGTGACAGGATCGCCGTGCGAGCGGCTGGTGGCGACGCAGATCGGCCCGTCGGGCACCGGGCGGCAGCCGATGGGCTGCCAGTCCTGCGCGTCCACCGGCGCGCCCGGCGCGCGCAAGGCGCGGAAGGCGGCGCCCGGCCGCCCGGCATAGAGCAGCGCCAGCGCCGGGGCATAGACGATGCCGAGCACCGGGCGGCCGTCCTCCACCAGAGCGATGTTCACCGTGTACTCGCCATTGCCCGAAAGGAACTCGCGGGTGCCGTCCAGCGGGTCCACCAGGAAGAAGCGCTGGCCCGGCTCCACCTGCGCGCCCGCCGCCATGGCTTCCTCGGCGATCACCGGCACGCCCGGCGCAAGGCGCGCGAGATGGGCGCAGATGATGGCCTCGGCCTCGCGGTCGGCCTTGGTGACGGGGCTCCTGTCGGCCTTTTCCTCGGCCGTGAAGCCTTCCGCCTCGATGCGGCGAATGGCGATGCCGGCATCGAGCGCGGCGGCGGCGAGGCCCGCCAGCAGCGGGGAGTCCGTGGGCAGGGGGGCGCGGGAGGCGGGAAGGGGCTCGGTCATGGGACGCCTCCTAGCACTCCTGCCGGATCGGGTCGACATGGGCGAAACCACCTGCGGTGGCGGTTTGCCTGCCGCACCGGCTCCGTTGTATCAGAGCCGACCTTGCCCTTGAGGATTCGGGCGGGCGCCGGCCGTTTTGGGTCCGGGCGCCGCGCCGATCCGCCACCCTGCGGGAGCCGCCATGTCCACCAAAGCCGCCGGCACCGCGCCCGAGGTTTCCGCGCTCGACCTCGCGGCACTGCTCTGCTCGCGGGTCTGCCACGACGTCATCAGCCCGGTCGGCGCGGTGGTGAATGGCGTCGAAGTGCTTGAAGATAAAGACGCCGCCGATATGCGCGAGGTCGCGCTCGATTTGATCGCCAAGAGCGCGCGGCAGGCCTCGGCCCGGCTCCAGTTCACGCGTCTCGCCTTCGGCGCGGCGGGCTCGGCGGGGGCGCGGCTCGATCTGGGCGACGCCGAGCAGGTGGTTCGCGGCATGATCGAGGACCAGCGCACCGGCGTGGACTGGCGGCTGCCGCGCGAGCTTCTGCCGAAGAACCGCGTGAAGCTGCTGCTGAATCTCGTCCTTCTCGCCACCACGACCATTCCGCGCGGCGGCGTCATCGTGGTCACTGCGGCGGGCGAGGGGGACGCGATGGGATTCCGGCTCGCGTCCACCGGCGTCAGCGCCAGAATTCCCCAGGGCGTCGAGGCGCTGATTGCGGGGACGACGCCGGAGGGGGGGCTGGATGCCCATGTGGTCCAGCCTTATTATACCGGCATGCTGGCGCGCGACTGCGCAGTGGCGGTCAGCTTCGTGCAGGATGGCGACACGGTGACGCTCACCGCCGCCTGACGGACGGATTCATGGGCCCAATCCGGCATCTGGTGCTGATCATCGGGTTGCGGCGGGGCTGGCATCTCGGCCGGCGCCGGTGCTGGCCATGGCGCTGCCGGACGCGCGCGCG
>NZ_JBNFNU010000403.1:0-3846 GCF_057364445.1 Xanthobacter sp. BG11Y11_SDJG | reverse complement strand
GCCCGCCAGCTCGCGCCAGCCACCGGCACGAAGCGCAGCACCAGCGCCACCGCCAGCGCCAGCCGGCGCGGATCGAGCCCGACGAGGCCGAGCGGCCGCAGCACCACGCCGAGCGCGTCCATCATGTCCTCGAGGCGCGTGGAGAGCGTCACGAGGTCCGCCATCAGAACCATGGCGAGGATTCGCAGGACGCTGGCGAGCGCGGCGGCCGGCGTTTCGGCCAGCGCCTGGATGACGCCGATGATGGCGAGCAGCGGCACCAGCGGCGTCCATTGGGCAAGCCGCGCAGCCCGCGCCGGCCGAGCGCCGCATAGGGGATGAGCACCGCCGCGAGCGCGAGCGCCAGCAGGCGCGGATCGTGGAGCGGCAGCAGCGCGATGGAGCCGAGAGCGAGACCGGCGAGCTTCACCCCCGCCGGCAGGCGATGGAGCACCGTGTCGGCGGCGAGGTAGCCGCCCCTCATGACGCGCCCTCCTGCGCCGCCGCCTTGGCGCGGGCGTGGGCGGCGTAGGCGGCGAGCACCGCTGCCGGCGCGCCGTCGGCGGCGATGCGGCCCCCGTCGAGCCAGACCACCCGGTCGAAGCCTTCCAGCAGATGCAAATCGTGGGTCGCCATCACCACCTGGAGATCGAGCGCCGCGAGGCGTCCCGAGAGGAACAGCCGGGTCGGCAGATCAAGGCTCGCGAAGGGCTCATCCAGCAGCAGCACGCGCGGTCCGGCGGCCAGGGCGGCGAGGATGCAGACCAGCTGCTTCTGCCCCTCGGAGAGCTCCTCCACCGCCCGCTGTTGCCAGCCGGCGCAGCCGTGCGCGGCAAGCAGGCGGCCGGCGCGGGCGTGGGCCTCGGCCTTCCCCATCCCCTGCTCCAGGGGACCGAAGGCGATCTCCTCGCCCACGGTGGGGAAGATGATCTGGTGGTCGACATTCTGGAACACGAAGCCGGCAAGGCCGGGCAAGGCGCGCCGATGGGCGCGGGTGTCGAGGCCGCAGACCTCCACCGTGCCTGCGTCCGGCAGCAGCAGGCCGTTCAGGAGGCGCAGCAGCGTGCTCTTGCCGGACCCGTTGTCGCCCACCAGGCCAATGCGGCGCTCAGGCAGTGCGAGATCGAGCCCGTCGAACACCGTCCGCCCGCCGCGCGCCAGCCCGCACGCCGCGCAGGCGCGCGCCGGTGGCGGAGGTCGCAGAAAGGGGAGGCGGCGGCGGATGGCATGGCGATCGGGCTCTTTGCCGCTTCGCAATATACCGTTCGCCGCGCGAGGCAAGGTGCGGCCGGCACCGTTGGACGGGCAAACCGCCGGCGGCGCACGCCGGGCGGGAATGCTGCAGCGCGAAGGGCCGGCGGCCCGGCACGGACGCAAAATCGCATTGATTTTCGAGGGCGGGCGGCGCATAAATCGCCCCGATCAAATCGATTAAAACGCCGGTCGGGGCGACGAGGAGAGGGTTGATGTCGGGACAGGGCGAGCAGCCGGAGAAGCACGGGCTGAAGCTGAGAAGCCAGCTCTGGTTCGACAATCCGGACAATCCCGGCATGACCGCGCTCTATCTGGAGCGCTACCTCAATTTCGGCCTCACCCGCGAGGAACTGCAGTCCGGCAAGCCGATCATCGGCATCGCCCAGACCGGCTCCGACCTCTCCCCCTGCAACCGCCATCACCTCGACCTCGCCAGGCGCGTGCGCGCCGGCATCGAGGCCATGGGCGGCGTGCCGTTCGAGTTTCCGGTGCATCCCATCCAGGAGACCGGCAAGCGCCCCACCGCGGCGCTGGACCGCAACCTCGCTTATCTCGGCCTGGTGGAAATCCTCTACGGCTATCCGCTCGACGGCGTGGTGCTGACCACCGGCTGCGACAAGACCACCCCGGCCTGCATCATGGCCGCCGCCACCGTGAACATCCCGGCCATCGTGCTCTCCGGCGGGCCGATGCTGAACGGCTGGTGGAAGGGCGAGCGCACCGGCTCGGGCACCGTGGTGTGGAAGAACCGCGAGCGCTTCGCCGCCGGCGAGATCGACTATGACGAGTTCATGGACGTCGTGGCCTCCTCCGCCCCCTCGGTCGGCCATTGCAACACCATGGGCACCGCCTCCACCATGAACGCGCTGGCGGAGGCGCTCGGCATGTCCCTGCCCGGCTGCGCCGCCATTCCGGCGCCCTATCGCGAGCGCGGGCAGATCGCCTACGACACCGGCAAGCGCATCGTCGAGATGGTGTGGGAGGACCTGAAACCCTCCGACATCCTCACCCGCGAGGCGTTCGAGAACGCCATCCGGGTGAATTCCGCCATCGGCGGCTCCACCAACGCCCCCATCCACCTCAACGCCATCGCCCGCCATGTGGGCGTGCCGCTTTCGGTGGACGACTGGCAGGCCGTGGGCCACAAGATCCCGCTGCTGGTGAACCTCCAGCCGGCCGGGGAATATCTCGGTGAGGAGTTCCACCGCGCGGGCGGCGTGCCCGCCGTGGTGGCGGAGCTGATCGAGAAGGGCAAGATCCACGAGGGCGCGCTCACCGTGAACGGGCGCACCATGGGCGAGAACTGCAAGGGCAAGCTCTCCTGGGACCGCGAGGTCATCAAGTCCTATGACGCGCCCATGAAGGAGGATGCCGGCTTCATCGTGCTGCACGGCAACCTGTTCGACAATGCGGTGATGAAGACCTCGGTGATCTCGCCCGAGTTCCGCGCCCGCTTCCTCTCCAACCCGAACGACCCGGAAGCCTTCGAGGGCCGCGCCGTGGTGTTCGAGGGTCCGGAGGACTACCACCACCGCATCGACGATCCCTCCCTCGGCATCGACGAATATACGTTGCTGTTCATCCGCGGCACCGGACCGCTGGGCTATCCCGGCGGCGCGGAGGTGGTGAACATGCAGCCCCCCGCCGCCCTCATCAAGAAGGGCGTCCATGCTTTGCCCTGCATCGGCGACGGCCGCCAGTCCGGCACCTCGGGCTCGCCCTCCATCCTCAATGCCGCGCCGGAAGCGGCGGCGGGCGGCGGCCTCGCGCTGCTGAAGACCGGCGACCTTGTGCGCATCGACCTCAACAAATGCACCGCCGACATCCTGATCCCGCCGGAGGAGCTGGCCCAGCGCCGCGCGGACCTCCAGGCCCATGGCGGCTTCCCCATGCCCAAAAGCCAGACCCCCTGGCAGGAGATCCAGCGCTCCATGGTGGCGCAGTTCGACGAGGGCATGGTGCTGAAGCCGGCGGTGAAGTACCAGCGCGTGGCCCAGACCATGGGCGTTCCCCGCGACAACCACTGAGCACCGCCGACCGATGGCGCGGACGCGGCGCTGTCTTTGGTGCGAACGGCGCGCGCGCCGGGCGCCGACGTGCCCGGCGCGCCCTTCGCCAGGTAGACCGCAGAGATCGTTCCGCGTGAGCGGAGCGCGTCCTAGTATCCCGCCCGCCGCCGCGCCCCGGGCCGGCGGAGGGGAGCCCAGATCATGACTTCGACCGCCGACAAGCGCCGCGCCTTCCGCAAGCTGCATGAGAGCGGCTGCTTCGTGCTGCCCAATCCGTGGGACATCGGCACCGCCCGCTTCCTCGAAGACGCCGGCTTCGCCGCTCTCGCCACCACCAGCGCCGGCTACGCCTTCTCCAAGGGCAAGGCGGATGGCACGGTGGGGCGCGACGACATGCTGGCGCACATCGCCGAACTGGTCGCGGCCACGTCCCTGCCCATGAATGCCGATTTCGAGGCCGGCTATGCGGCCGAACCCGCCGGCGTCGCTGGAACTGTCTTATGTTCCGCGCAACCCGCCATTCTTCGACTGGCTGCTGTGGGGCCTCCAGCAGATCGTCGGCACCGGCCTGCTCTCGTTTGCCCTGCTGCGGTATGCCTTGCTG
>NZ_JBNFNU010000402.1:0-3877 GCF_057364445.1 Xanthobacter sp. BG11Y11_SDJG | reverse complement strand
GACGCCCGCACGGCGTGGATGCCGCCCGCATGAGGCGCGCGGTCGGCGACCTCCTGGTGGCCCTCGCGGCCCAGGCGCGCTGAGCGGAGCGCCGCCGGCTCACGCCTCCATCAGGTCGATCCGGTCGCGGCCGCCATTCTTGGCGCGGTAGAGCATGTCGTCGGCGAGCTTCATGGCCTGGAAGGTCGCCATCGCCGAGGGCTGGCGCACCGCGCAGATGCCGATGCTCACCGTGAGCCGCTCGAGCCGCGGATCGACGCGCCGCCAGTCCACCATGCGCAAAGAGCGCCGCATGCTGCGCGCGATCGCCATGGCCTCCTCGCCGGTGGCATTGGGCAACAGCACGGCGAACTCCTCGCCGCCGTAGCGCGCGGCGACGTCCGCCGAAGGCGTGATCGCCTCCTGCACCGCCGCCGCCACCCGGCGCAGGCATTCGTCCCCCGCGGCATGGCCGAAATTGTCGTTCACCGCCTTGAAATGATCGAGGTCGATCAGCATCACCGCGATCGGTCCGCCGCCGCCGATGGCCTGTGCCCACTCTTCGCCCAGCGCCTGGTCGAACCGGCGCCGGTTGGCGAGGCCGGTGAGCACGTCGGTGGCGGCGATGGTGGCGAGTTCGTCCATCGCCCGCTTCAGTTCCGCCTGCTGGCGCTTCAGGACGGTGATGTCCGAATGGGTGAAGAAGCCGACGCCGCTGGCCGAGCGGCGCGCGATCACCCGCCGCCAGCGCCCGCCCGGCAGGCTGATCTCGAACGGCGCGCCGGCGAAGCGCAGGTTGTCGAGCACCGACGCCTCGGCGCCATGGTCCTCCTGGCCGGCCTTCAGGCATGCCTCGCGCACCACGTCGGCGAAGGTGAGGCCGATGACCGCGCGATCCTCCGGCACGTCGTAGAGCGCGCGGAACTCGTCATTGGTGGCGACGATCCGATCCTCGCCATCCAGCACCATGGCGCCGTCGGCGATGAAGTTCAGCAGGTCGATGGGAAAGTCCGCCCACAGCGCGCCGTGCGCGGGTGTCGCCTGCTCCGGCGCGATGTCCTGCCAGATGCGCACGCGGTGTCCGTCGCCGGTGGGCTGGGACGCGACGCGCAGCCGCCGGCCGAGATGGCTGAACACGAACGGACGCGTCTGGGACCGGTGGCGCTCGATTCCTTCGGCGATATAGCGCTCGATATTGGCCTGCTCGGCATCCGCAAGCCGCCCGCGATAGAAGCGCAGGAGGTTCTCGCGGTAGGGCTCGCCGGCATGGACATGGCCCGCATGCTCGGGAAAGAAGCGCAGGAACGCATCGTTCCACAGGACCGTCCGATCCTGCGCGTCGAACACGCACAGCGCCACGTCCAGGGTGTCCAGGACTTCGCCGAAGAACACGTAGGTTTCCAGATTCGGCACGGCGTCCTCTCGCCCGTTCGGCGCCCATGATTGCGCGCGGCCGCAACCGCAAACAAGCCGTGTTCCGTGGCCGCGCGACGCTATCCACCGCCAAGGCTCCGCGGCCGGACAGGCGGGGGAGCCCGGGCGGCGGACGCCGCAGCCGATGGGCCGCACGCTTGCTATTAAGCCCATTGATTTGATTTGATAAATTATTTCGGAGCCGAGGCGGAAGGGTCTTCAAATGCCCGCCTCCATGCCGTAAAGCGCCTGATATCCGCGCGCCCTTCGGCCCCGTCCCGTCATCAGGATCCCTCCGTGACGATCTACCTGCCCATCGCCGAGCTGCCGGTTGCCATCTTCACCATTTTCGCCATGGGTCTGGCGGTGGGCTTCATCTCCGGCATGTTCGGGGTCGGCGGGGGGTTCCTGATGACGCCCCTGCTGATCTTCACCGGCGTGCCGCCGACCGTGGCGGTGGCGAGCGTGTCGCCCTACATGGCGGCCTCGTCCTTTTCCGGCGCCCTGTCCTACCTGCGCAAGGGCATGGTGGACCTCACCCTGTCGGGGGTGCTGCTGTTCGGCGGCCTGGTCGGCACGGCGGCGGGCGTGGCCCTGTTCGCCTTCCTGCGGCGTGTCGGCCAGGTGGATCTCACCATCGCGCTGTCCTATACCGCGCTGCTCGGCGCCATCGGCGCGATGATGCTGACCGAGAGCGTGCGCGCGATCGCCCGGACGAGGCGCGGCGGCCAGCCCGAGGTGCGGCGCCCGGGCACCCATTCCTGGTTCATGCGGCTGCCGCTGAAGATGCGCTTCCGCCGCTCGCGCATCTATGTCTCGGCGATCCCGGTGGTGGCGCTCGGCTTCGTCATCGGCCTCCTGGGCGCGGTGCTGGGCGTCGGTGGCGGCTTCATCCTGGTGCCGGCGCTGATCTACCTGCTGCGCGTGCCGACCCAGACCTCGGTGGGAACCTCGCTGGTGCTCACCCTCGTCACCATGACCGCGGCCACCGTGCTGCATGCCGAGGCCAACGGCACGGTGGATGCGGTGCTGGCCCTGGTGCTGATGATCGGCGGCACGGTGGGGGCGCAGTTCGGCGCCCGCGCCGGCCAGACCATGCGGCCGGAATATCTGCGCCTGCTGCTCGGCCTGCTGGTGCTGTCGGTGGCGATCCGCGTCGCCGCCGATTTGGTGCGCCCGCCCGCGGACGCCTTCATTGTCGCACCGGTGGAGGGACCCCCATGAGCGGCACCCGCAGCCGTGCCTTCCCCCGCCTCGTCGCGGCGCTGCTCGCCGGGCTCGCGGCTGTGGCCGCCACCGGCGCGGCGCGCGCCGAGAGCGTCGTGCTGTCGATCTCCCAGAGCGAAGTGCTGATCACCTCCAGCTTCGCGGGCGCCGACCTCGCCATCTTTGGGGTTGCCGAGGCGCAGGGCGCGGGCGCCCCGCCGGCCGACATGGTGGTCACCGTGCGCGGGCCAGAGCAGACCTTCCTCACCTGGCGCAAGTCGCAGGTGATCGGGCTGTGGATGAACATCGACAGCCGCGCGTTCCTCGACGTGCCGGGCTTCCTGAGCGTCATGTCCAGCCGTCCGGCGGCGCTGTTCGCGACCCCCGAGGTGCTGCGCGCCGAGCAGATCGGCCTCGACCGCGTCCTGCTGGTCCAGCGGGTGGGGCCCGACTTCGCGGACGTGGTGCCCTCGGACCCGTTCCGCACCGCCTTCCTGCGCATCCAGGCGGCGCAGCAGCTCTACCAGGAGGACCCGCGGGGCGTCGTGCTGCTTGCGCCGAACGTGTTCCAGGCGCAGCTTCGTCTGCCCGGCCATGCCCCCATCGGGCGCTACGAGGTGCACGTGAAGGTGCTCCGGGACGGGCGCGTCACCGGAGCGGCGCGCACCCATTTCGATGTCGCGCGCACAGGATTCGAGCAGAGTATCGCGTCCTTCGCGCACACCAACGGCATCCTGTATGGTATTTCCGTGGCACTCGGCAGTCTCGTCGTGGGTTTCCTGGCCAACCTGCTGTTCCGGAAGGAATGACGGGGCGCGCCTCTACGATCATGGTCGCGCTCTCGATTCACGGCGCTTCGCTCATTGTACGCCGCCGCAGACCATTCAGTTACCAGTGGTTGAATTTGTCGGTGTTGATCGACATTTTTCGCTTGAAGTCGCATCACGAACTCGTCACAGAAGGCGCGAGGGTCCGACGCGTGGCCAATCTCCTTCGGGTGCCAAGCCCTGACCGGCGCCCGTAGGGACGGGGACGGTGCCTTGCGGCGCCGTCCCGGCTCCCTCCTCAAGAGGCGCGCTGCCTGCTCGGCCTGTTCCTGTCTCCTGCCCCTTCCCCACTCTTCTCGCCTCGCGCGCGCGAAAGCATTCGGCATCGCGCCCTGCGACCGCGGCGGCATGGCCATGCGGCGCCGATTGGGCATATGTCCTCCCGGCTCCCGCGGCGGGCTGCGCCGGATCGCGCGGGGCGCGGCGCCGGCGATCCGCCGGACGCCTCGCTT
>NZ_JBNFNU010000401.1:0-3885 GCF_057364445.1 Xanthobacter sp. BG11Y11_SDJG | reverse complement strand
CGCCGCGCCTCGCCCCGCGCCACCGCCGAGGACGTCTTTCGCCGCCATCGGCCGCGGCGAGATCAAGCCCGAGGATCTGGTGCGCGCGGTCTATCCCCGAATGGGGCGCCGCCGCGGCCCCGACGAGCGCACCAATGGCGAGCGCGCCCCCAACGGCGAGGGCTGGTTCGAGCTGAAGCGCGCCCACAACCTCAAGTTCAAGATCCCCGAGGGCGCCAGCGCCGAGCGGCTGGACGCCATTCCCATCCGCGGCATCAACGGCGATTTGCCGGTGCGCTTCGCGCCCAATGGCGGCGCCGTGCCGGGCGACCGCATCGTCGGCATCCTGACGCCCGGGGAGGGCATCACCATCTATCCGATCCAGTCCCCGGCCCTGCAGAATTTCGAGGACAAGCCGGAGCACTGGCTCGATGTGCGCTGGGACCTCGACGAATTGTCGGACGGGCGCTTCCCGGCGCAGATCATGGTCACGGCGCGCAACGAGCCGGGCTCGCTCGCCCAGGTGGCCGGCGCCATCGGCGATCGCGGCGGCAATATCGAGGGCCTGCAGATGCGCACCCGCTCGGCCGACTTCACGGAGATGCTGATCGACGTGGAGGTGTTCGACCTGCGCCATCTCAATGCCATCGTCGCGGACTTGAAAGCGCGGGCGGTGGTCTCAAGCGTCGAGCGCGTCAACGGCTGACGCGCCCCTTTCCCGGGAGCAACCTCACATGCAGGCAATCCGGCCGATCCGGCTCGGCGTCAACGTGGACCATGTGGCGACGTGCGGAATGCCCGCGGCGGCACGCTGCCCGATCCGGTGCGCGCCGCGCTCCTGGTGCAGCGGGCCGGCGGCGACGGCATCACCGCGCACCTGCGCGAGGACCGGCGCCACATCCACGACGTGGACATGGAGCGCCTGAAGGCGGAAATCTCCCTCCCGCTCAATTTCGAGATGGCGGCCACCGACGAGATGATCGCCATCGCCCGCCGCATCCGCCCGCACGCCTGCTGCCTGGTGCCGGAGAAGCGCGAGGAACGCACCACCGAGGGCGGGCTCGACGCCGCCGGCCAGTTTGCCGAGCTTCAGCCCCGGATCGCGCAGCTGAAGGCGGTGGGCATCCGCGTGTCGCTGTTCGTGGCGGCGGACGCGGCCCAGATCCAGGCGGCGCGCGACCTCGGCGCCGACATCGTCGAACTGCACACCGGCGCCTGGTGCGATGCCCGCGCCGAGGGACGGGCGGCCGAGGCGCAGGCGGAGTTCTCGCGCATCGCCGCGGCGGCGCGCGAGGCGCACGGCCTCGGTCTGGAGGTCCATGCCGGCCACGGGCTCGATTATGACAGCGCGGCTCTGGTTTCGGCCCTGCCGGAGGTGGTGGAGCTGAACATCGGCCACTTTTTGGTGGGCGAGGCGATCTTCGTCGGGCTGGAGGCGGCGGTGGGGCGCATGCGCGAGGCCATGGACCGCGGCCGCGCGCTGGCGGCGCGCAGTGCGGCGGACGGGGCGGCCGCATGATCCTCGGCATCGGCTCGGACCTCGCGGATGCCCGGCGCATCGCCCGTTCCATCGATCGCTTCGGCGCGCGCTTCCTGGAGCGCGTTTTCACCCCGGTGGAGCGCGCCAAGGCCGAGCGGCGGCGCCTGAAGGCCGAGACCTACGCCAAGCGCTTCGCCGCCAAGGAGGCCTGCGCCAAGGCGCTGGGCACCGGGCTGAGCCATGGCGTGTTCTGGCGCGACATGGGGGTGGTGAACCTGCCCACCGGCCAGCCGACGCTGGAACTCACCGGCGGCGCCGCCGCCGGCTCGCGGCCATGCTGCCCGAAGGGCATGAGGCGGTGATCCATTTGACCATGACCGACGAGGGGCCGCTGGTCTCGGCGCAGGTCATCATCTCCGCAATTCCCCGGCGCGGCTGAACCCGCCGGGCGCTTCCGCCGCCCGCCGGCCGGTGGCATCGTGGCGCCGAAGGGGAGGGGGAATGGACGCGCTCGCCAACGAAATCCTGCACTGGACCACCCGCGCCATCGAGGTGGCCGGCACCGCCGTCATCGTCTACGGCATCCTGTCCGCGCTGGTGCTGCTGGCGCGGGGCGCGGCGGCCGGCCGGCCCATGGCCGCCTCGTTCCGCCAGTGCCGCTCCTCTCTCGGCATGGCGATCCTGCTGGGGCTCGAATTCCTGGTGGCGGCGGACATCATCAACACGGTGGCCATCGAGCCGACGCTCCAGAGTCTGGCGGTGCTGGCCGGCATCGTTCTGGTGCGCACCTTCCTGTCCTTCTCGCTGGAGATCGAGATCGAGGGCCGCTGGCCCTGGCAGCGCGCGCCGGCGGCCGAGGCTAGCCCGGCGGACGCGGATGCCCCGGCAAAGGTCTAGGACGGCAGGGCCGGCATCGGCGGCCGCGCCATGGCGCGGTGATGCATCGCCGCGCCGCCGCGCGTTGCCGCCCGGTCGCGAAGCCTCTATAGGGGAGGACCGTGCGGGCGAGGGCCTTCCAGCCGCTTCTCCTCCTTTTCGGCGCAGTTTGCTGCACACTGCGCGCGCGGCTGATTTGCGGCCCCGCGTTGCACCCTCGACCTTGGATGGATTTGGACCCTCGATGAACTTGGATCCTCGATGACCGCGACCAGCGATTCGAAGAAAGAGGGCGGCTTCCTTGAGACCGTCCGCGTCATCATCCACGCGCTGCTGATCGCGCTGGTGATCCGCACCTTCCTGTTCCAGCCGTTCAACATCCCGTCCGGGTCCATGAAGGACACGCTCCTGATCGGCGACTATCTGTTCGTGTCCAAATACAGCTACGGCTATTCGCGCTTCTCGCTGCCGATCACGCTCGATTTGTTCTCCGGCCGCATCTTCGGCGCCGACCCGGCGCGCGGCGACGTGGTGGTGTTCAAGCTGCCGAAGGACAATGCCACCGACTACATCAAGCGCGTGGTGGGCCTGCCCGGCGACAAGATCCAGATGATCGGCGGCGTGCTCCACATCAACGGCGTGCCGGTGAAGCGCGAGCGCCTCTCCGACATCACCGAGGACGACGGCTCCGGCCGCAAGGTGCTGGTGAAGCGCTGGCGCGAGACGCTGCCCAACGGCATCTCCTACGAGACCCTCGATCTGGTCGACAACGGCATGTACGACAACACGCCAGTCTACGACGTGCCGCCCGGCCACTTCTTCATGATGGGCGACAACCGCGACAATTCCCAGGACAGCCGGGTGCTGAGCCAGGTGGGCTACGTGCCGTTCGACAATCTGATCGGCAAGGCGCAGGTGATCTTCTTCTCGATCGACGAAGGCGCGGCGGCGTGGCAGGTGTGGAACTGGCCCTGGACGGTGCGATGGGACAGGCTGTTCAAGACGGTGGACTGACCGGCGCCGCCGACGATCTGGCCGCCCTCGAAGCGCGGATCGGCTACCGATTCACGGATCGGGCGCTGCTGGAGCTGGCGCTGTCCCACATCAGCTCGGTCAAGGGCGAGGCGCCGCGCCGGCGCTCCTACCAGCGGCTGGAATTCCTCGGCGACCATGTGCTCGGCTCGGTGGTCTCGCACATGCTGTACGAGGCCTTTCCCGAGGCGGAGGAGGGCGAGCTGTCGCGCCGGCTCGCCGAGCTGGTGCGCGAGGAGGCCTGCGCCGAGGTCGCCGCCGACATGGAGATGGGCGCCCATATCCGCCTCGGCCCCGGCGAGAGCCAGTCGGGCGCCAGCAAGCGCCGGGCGATCCTCGCCGACGTGGCCGAGAGCGTGGTGGCGGCGGTGTTCCTCGACGGCGGCTATGACGCCGCCCAGGCGCTGGTGGAGCGGCTGTGGCGCGGCCGGCTCGAAGCCCCGCGCCGCCCGCCTGCGGGATGCCAAGACCGTGGCTTCAGGAATGGGCGCAGGGCCGCCGGCTGCCGCCGCCGGTCT
>NZ_JBNFNU010000400.1:0-3900 GCF_057364445.1 Xanthobacter sp. BG11Y11_SDJG | reverse complement strand
GGACCGCCGCGTGCTGCTGACGGGCCGCGCGCCGGTCTCGGGCGGCGAGCGGGCCGCGTGGTATGCGCCTGCTTCGGCGTTCCGAAGGGGGAGATCGAGGCCGCCATCGGTTCCGGCTGCACGGACGTGGCGGCTGTGGGCCGCGCCGTCAAGGCGGGCACCAATTGCGGCTCCTGCGTACCGGAAATCCGCGCGCTGCTGGCTGGCGCGGCACCGGCGGCGCATGAACCGAAGGCCGACGTCGCGGCCTGAGGTCCCCGGCGGGGGGCTGGGGGTGGCGGGAGGCGGCGCCCTGCGTCGTCTCCGCCGCATCCTTCGCGGAAGGCGGCCTCAGCCTTCCTTCTTCGCCCGCTCAATGCCTTCGAGGATCAGCTTCTGCGCCTCGGCGGCATCGCCCCAGCGCACGATCTTCACCCACTTGTTGGGCTCCAAATCCTTGTAGTGCTCGAAGAAGTGCTCGATCTGCTTCAGCGTGATGTCCGGCAGATCGGAATAGTTCTTCACCCGGTCGTAGCGCTGGGTGAGCTTGGAGGAGGGCACGGCGATGATCTTCTCGTCCTGGCCGCCCTCGTCCTCCATGAGCAGCACGCCCACCGGGCGCACGCTGATATAGGCGCCCGGCACGATGGCGCGGGTGTTGGCCACCAGCACGTCGCACGGGTCGCCGTCGCCGGACAACGTGTGCGGGATGAAGCCGTAATTCCCCGGATAGCGCATGGCGGTATAGAGGAAGCGGTCGACGAACAAAGTCCCCGCGGCCTTGTCCATCTCGTACTTGATGGGCTCGCCGCCGATCGGAACCTCGATCAACACGTTCACTTCGCTGGGCGGGTTCTTGCCGATCGGGATCGCATCGATGCGCATGTCACACTCGCATATGGGCCGGGATCGCACGCCCGCCGGCCGGCGTGGCCGGCCGATGGAAACGCGCGGTCTCCCTGAAATTCAGAGGGCGATTCGCCAGGCAGATCGGCTCGACCCGCCCGGATCGCGCTCCAGGGGCGCAAGAGCTAGAGCACGCGGCGCGCCGCTTGCAAAGCTAGCTGATCGGCGCATGGCGCCGCCCCCAGGCAGCCCCCAGGCAGAACCGGCGCCCGCGCCCATGCGGGGCTACCGCTGCCAAGCGAAGGCCACCTTGTCCAGCGATTTCGTGCCGAACTGCTCGGTGGAGGATGCGACCTCATGCCCTCCCAGGGCCTTGTAGAAGCCGACCGCGTTCTCGTTGTCGGCCAGCGCCCACACCACGAGGCCCTCGAGCCGCGCCAGCGCCAGATCGCGCCGCGCCGCCGCGAACAGGCGCTGGCCGAAGCCGAGCCCCTGATAGAGCGGCTGGAGGTAGATCTCGTAGATCTCGCCGCCATAGGGCAGGCTCTTGGCGCGGTTGCCGCCATAGTTCACGTAGCCGGCGACGTCGTCGCCCACCAGCAGCACGGAGATGCGGCTGCCGCGCCGGATCGCGGCGTCCCACCATTGGGGCCGCGCCGCTCCACCATGCGCTCCAGTTCCAGGCCCGGGATCAGCCCGCGATAGGCGGTCCGCCACGCCGCGTCGTGCACCGCCGCGATGGCGGTCGCGTCGGCGGGCTTCGCCCTGCGGATTTCGATCAGGCCCGTGCTCATGCCCCGATGGAAGCAAACCCCGGGCCGCCCTTCAAGTGGCATCGCGCCGCGATGCACCAATTCCAGATTGGGGACCGGCCCGCAGCCCCGCCTTTACCAATCACGGCGCGCAGCGCAGGGCCGCCGCGCGCGCGAAGGGCTACATGCGCGGGCCAGCCCGTGACATAAGGGAGCAAGATCCGCGGCGAAACCTCGAAGGCCCGCCTCACGCTCATGATCCGCTTCTTCCTGCGCTTCACCGGCTTCTGGCTGCTCGCCGCCGGCTTCGTCGCCCTGATCGTCGACGGCACGCGGTCCATCGCCGCCTCCTCGCTGCTGCTGATGTCGGCAGGAGACGCCTGGTATGCGCTCTCGCCCGGCAGTCTCGCGGCGCTGGAGGCCTGGGCGCGGGCCAAGTCGCCGGCCCTGTGGGACAGCGCGATCACCTCGGTGCTTTCGGTGCCGGCCTTCCTGCTGCTGCTGGTGCTCGGCATCGTGCTGATGACGCTCGGCCGGGTGCGGGAGCGCTCGCGCTTCGAGGTGGGCTGACCCCTCCCCCCTCGCACAAACGCACGCGGCACCCCATATCTGGGGTCCTGGCCGGCCATGCCCTTCAGCCTCGAACGGGGTGGCCGCGCCGAAGGTCCTGTCTCATGATGCGCCGAACCGCCGCCCGCACTTGGGCGCGGGGCCGTGCGCGAGGAGCCGTGCCATGCTCTTTTTCCGCAAGTCGCTGGAGCTTCCCACCCGTCAGGAGGCGCTGAAGGGCCGCGAGGGCGCCATCCCCACGGCGCGCGCCCATTTCGTCAACGGCCAGCCGCTGAAGGGGCCCTATCCCGATGGCGTGAAGACCGCGGTGTTCGCCCTCGGCTGCTTCTGGGGCGCCGAGCGCAAGTTCTGGCAGCTGCCGGGGGTGTTCGTGACGGCGGTGGGCTACATCGCCGGCCATACGCCGAACCCGACCTATGAGGAGGTGTGTTCCGGCCGCACCGGGCACACTGAAGGCGTGCTGGTGGCGTACGATCCGGCCGTGGTGTCGTTCGACCAGTTGCTGAAGGTGTTCTTCGAGGCGCACGACCCCACCCAGGGCATGCGCCAGGGCAACGACATCGGCACCCAGTACCGTTCCGGCATCTATGTGGACGATCCCGCCGATCTCGCCCGCGCCGCGGCGGCCAAGGCCGCCTATGAGCCGGCGCTGAAGGCGAAGGGCTTCGGCCCGATCACCACCGAGATCGCCGCGGCGGGGCCGTTCTACTTCGCCGAGGACTACCACCAGCAGTATCTGGCGAAGAACCCGCACGGCTATTGCGGCATCGGCGGCACCGGGGTCGCCTGCCAGATCGGCACCGGCGTGGCCGCCGAATAACGTTGGGAGAGCCGGGCCGCGCGCCCGGCTCTTTCCTTTCCGGCCCGGCGCGGCCGCCCTTTCCTCCTGCCGCCGGGCGGCCTATGGAGGGGCGATCACGCCCCCGGAGGCCGCCATGCCCGCTTATGCCTTCCCGCCCCTCGCGGTGCCCACTTTGCCCATCGTCGGCAGCGATGCCCTGTTCCCGGTGCACCGCATCTACTGCGTCGGCCGCAACTTCGCCGACCACGCCATCGAGATGGGCGGCGATCCCTCCAAGGAGGCGCCCTTCTTCTTCCAGAAGAACCCGGACACCCTGGTGCATTCCGGTGCCACCATCCCCTATCCCAAGCGCTCGAACGACGTGCACCATGAGGTCGAACTCGTCGTCGCGCTGAAGGAAGGCGGCGAGGACATCCCGGTCGCACGCGCGCTCGACCACGTGTTCGGCTATGCGGTGGGCATCGACCTCACCCGGCGCGACCTCCAGGCCGAGGCGAAGAAGGCCGGCCGCCCGTGGGAGGTGGCCAAGGCGTTCGAGGAGTCCGCCCCCTGCAGCGCCATCGTGCCGACCGGCATCTGCGGCCATCCGGACCAGGGCCGCATCTTCCTGAAGGTCAACGGCGAGACGCGCCAGGACGGCGACCTCAACATGATGATCTGGAAGGTGCCGGAGATGATCGCCATCCTCTCCACGCTGTTCCGGCTCGCGCCCGGCGACCTGATCTTCGCCGGCACCCCGGCCGGCGTCGGCGCCATCGCCCGCAGCGACGTGCTGGAAGGCGGTGTCGACAATGTGGGCGAGATTCGCCTCACCATCGGCTGAGCCGGGCCGGCGTTAGGGGGCGGCCTGGTCTTCGATCCAGCGGCCTGCCGCCTCCCGCGTCGCCGCCAGGACGGCGGCGCCCAGCGCCTCGCCCACCGCCGTGTGCAGCCCGGCATAATCGTGCGGCG
>NZ_JBNFNU010000399.1:0-3901 GCF_057364445.1 Xanthobacter sp. BG11Y11_SDJG | reverse complement strand
CCCGCCGGAACCGCCGGGCCGGCCGCCTTGCCCTTGGCCGCTGCCGCAGGCTTGGTTGCTGCCGCAGGCTTGGTTGCTGCCGCAGGCTTGGCCGCTGCCGCAGGCTTGGCTGTCGCGGATTTGGCCGGCGACGGCTTGGCGGCAACGCCGGCCTTGCCCTTCGCGGTGCTCCTGCCCGTGACCGCCGGCTTGGGGGCGGCCGGGACCGTCTTGGCGGCGTCCGCGACCTCCTCGACCTCCAACAGCTCGGCGTTCTCCGCCACGTCCAGCACGTCCTCGCTCTTCGGCTTCTCCACCGTGCCGACGGTGGAGGCGCGCAGGCCCAGATGGATCAGGATGGGGGCGGCGACGAAGATGGTGGAATAGGTGCCGATGACCACGCCCACCGTCATGGCGAGCGAGAAGCCGCGCAGCACCTCGCCGCCGAAGAAATAGAGCGCCAGCGTCGCCAGGAAGGTGGTGGTGGAGACGATGATGGTGCGCGAGAAGGTCGCGTTCACCGCCGTGTCGAGCAATTCCGGCAGCGGCATCTTCTTGTAGCGCCGCAGCATCTCGCGGATGCGGTCGTACACCACCACCGTGTCGTTGAGCGAATAGCCCATGATGGTGAGGATGGCGGCGATGGAGGTCAGGTCGAAGTCGATCCCGAACGCCGAATAGATCATCAGCGTGACGAAGATGTCGTGCATCGTCGTGACGATGGCGCCGACCGCGAACTGCCACTCGAAGCGGAACCACAGATAGGCCAGCACGGCGAAGGCGCCGAGCACCATGGCGAGGATGGACTGGCGCACCAGTTCCTCGGAGACCGAGGGGCCGACGGTTTCCACGCGGCGCACGGAATAGTCGGCGCCGATCGCCTCGCGCACCCGGGCCACCATGGCCTGCTGCGCCTCGTCGGAGCCGGCGGAGCCGACACGGATCAGCACGTCGCGCGGCGAGCCGAATTCCTGGATCTGCACGTCGCCCACGTCGAGGTCGGTCAGATGCTCGCGCAGCGCGCCGATGTCCGCCTGCTGCTGGGAGGACTGGACCTCGATCAGCGTGCCGCCGCGGAAGTCGATGCCGAGGTTGAAGCCGACGGTGGCGAACAGGATCACCGCCACCAGGGACATCGCCGCCGAGAGCGGAAACGTCCAGTGGCGCAGGCGCATGAACTTGATGTTGGTCTGCGCCGGAATGTAGTCGATCAAGGGCATGTTCGGCGCCTTCAGATGGGCAGCTTCGCCGGCCGCCGCCACTTCACCCAGTAGGCGATCATCAGCCGCGTCAGGGTATAGGCGGTGAACACGGTGGTCAGAAGGCCGAGGATGTAGGTGACCGCGAAGCCGCGCACCGGTCCCGACCCGCCCATGAGGAACAGGATGACGGCGGTGGCGAGCGAGGTGATGTTGGCGTCGAGGATGGTGCCGAGCGCGTTCACGAAGCCCTTGTCGATGGCGGATATGGCCGAGCGCCCTTCGCGTGCCTCGTCGCGGATGCGCTCGAAGATCACGACGTTGGAATCCACCGCCATGCCGATGGTCAGAATGACGCCGGCGATGCCGGGCAGCGTCAGCGTCGCCCCGAGGATCGACTGCAGGGAGAACATCAGGGTGATGTGGACCACCAAGGCGATCAGCGCGAACACGCCGAACAGCCCGTAGATCGAGACCATGAACACGGCGACGAGGCCGGACGCCACATAGGCCGCCACCTTGCCGCTCTCGATGGAATCGGCGCCGAGGCTCGGGCCGACGGTGCGCTCCTCCACCACCTTGAGCGCGCCGGCAGGGCGCCGGCGCGCAGCAGGATGGCGAGGTCGTTGGCCTGCTGCACGGTGAAGCCGCCGGAAATCTGCCCCGAGCCGCCGAGGATGGGCTCGCGGATCACCGGAGCGGAGATCACGTGGTTATCGAGGACGATGGCGAAGGGACGGCCCACCGCCTCCTGCGAGACCACCGCGAAGCGCCGCGCACCATTGGAATTGAAGCGGAACGAGACGATCGGCTCGCGCGACTGCTGGTCGAAGCCCGGCTGCGCGTCCACCAGGTCCTCGCCGGAGACGCGCACCTGCTTCTCCACCAGATAGGGCTCGCCGTTCGGGCCTTCGAGCACCTCCGAATCCACCGGCGGGCGGCCTTCCAGCGCCTGCTGGGGCGACATGGACATGTCGACCATGCGGAACGAAAGCTTGGCGGTCTGGCCCAGCAGCGACTTCAGGCGCTGCGGATCCTGCAGGCCCGGCACCTGGACCAGGATGCGGTCCGCGCCCTGGCGCTGGATGTTGGGCTCCACCGTGCCGAGCTGGTCGATGCGGCGGCGGATGATCTCGATCGACTGGTCCACCGCCGAGCGGATGCGGGCGTTGAGGCCGGTCTGGGTCAGGGTCACGCTGACCGCGCCATCGGCGCCGGAGGAGACGGTCAGGTCCATCTCGCCGGTGGAATTGCCGAACAGGGTGTCGGTCACGGGCACGGCGAGCTTGCGCAGCTCGGTCACGGCCTTCTGGGTATCGGCCGGGTCGCGCACCCGCACGCTCACCGTGGTGTCGCGCACGGCGAGGTTGGAATAGCCGATCTTGGCGTCGCGCAGCACGCGCCGCACCTCGTCGCGCACCTGCTCGGCGCGCTCCTTGATGAGCGCCGGCCCGTCCACCTCGAGCAGGATGTGCGATCCGCCCTGCAGATCGAGGCCCAGCGTGATGTGGCTGGAGGCCAGCCACGACGGCAGATGGTCGAGCACGCGCTGCGGCAGCACGTTCGGCAGTGCGAACAATATGCCGAGCCCCGTGATGACGAGGATGGCCACGGTCTTGAAGCGGGAGAAGTGCAGCATCGGGCGCGCAGTCTTATGAAAGGTTCACTCGTCGCCGGCTCACACATTCGGGGGCGGAATGACCTCGTCCTTGGCCGGCTCGCCCTTGGCGCGCACCGAGGCGATGTGGGCGCGCAGCTGGCGCACCTTCACATTGTCGGCAACCTGAAGCTCGATCTCGTTCTCGTCGATCACGCGGCTCACCTTGCCGATCAGGCCGCCGGCGGTGACCACCACGTCGCCGCGGCGCAGGGCGTTCACCATCTCCTGGTGCGCCTTGGCGCGCTTCTGCTGCGGACGCAGGATGAGGAAGTACATCACCACGAAGATCAGCAGGAACGGGGCGAGCTGGATGAGCATGTCGGCACCGCCGCCGGCGGCCGGAGCGCCCTGGGCGAAAGCGGGCGAGATGAACATGAGCGTCCTCGTTGTGGTTCGTGGAATTCGGATGGCCGCGCCCCCGTTGGGGGTTCGGCGAAGCGGCCGGACTATACCGGGCGGCCCGTCGAATGCAAACGCATGCTCGCATGCGGCCTTGCGACCATATTCCGTTACGGAACTTTCGAGTCCGCACGCCCCCCGCCTGGCCCGTCGGCGCTCTTGACCGGAGGCCCGAATAAGGCTCCCAAGAAGGGCCGGCGGCGGGCCGGCGCCTCTCCTTTCGGATGCGGAACGCCCTGATGCAGCTCGACCGGATCGCCGAAGACCTCCTGGTGGCCCTGCGCTTCTATTCCCGCCTGCCGGTGGCGCCCAAGGCCGGCGCGGCGGACGCCTACGGGCCGCCGGACCTCGACCGCATCGCCTATGCCATCCCGCTGGCGGGCGCGGTGATCGGTCTCATCGGCGGCGCCACCCTTGTGCTGGGCCATTGGGTGGGATTCGGCACCGACCCGGCGGCTGTCCTGGCCGTGGCGGTGATGGTGCTCGCCACCGGCGCGGTGCACGAGGACGGCCTCGCCGACACGGCGACGGCTTCGGCGGCGGGCGCGATCCGGCGCGGCGGCTGGAGATCATGCGCGACAGCCGCATCGGCACCTATGGCGCGAGCGCGCTCGGCCCTGACGCTGCTGCTCAAGGTCACATGCCTCGCGACGCTGGTTTCGGT
>NZ_JBNFNU010000398.1:0-3904 GCF_057364445.1 Xanthobacter sp. BG11Y11_SDJG | reverse complement strand
CTGGGCCCCGGCTCTCCTTTCCCCCTGACGCTCCAGTCGGCCGGGGCGCGAGGGCGTTGACCGTTCCCCGGACCAGCGACGGCGCAGCCGGAGCGCCGAGCCGGGGTCCAGGGGAACTCCGGCGCAGCCGGCAACCCCAGCGTCGCACCGCCTGCGGCGGAACACGCCGCCTCCGGCGAACCCCCTTGCGCTGGGCCCCGGCTCTCCTTCCGCTGACGCTTCAGTCGGCCGGGGCGCGGCGAGAGGTGCATTGCTCCGGCCAGCCGGGGCGCGGGGGTGGGCTCAGGCGAGCGCCTTCAGCGCCGCCTTGCCGGCGTAGCGGGCCTCGTTGCCCAGTTCCTGCTCGATGCGCAGCAGCTGGTTGTACTTGGCCGTGCGGTCGGCGCGGGCGAGCGAGCCGGTCTTGATCTGCCCGCAATTGGTGGCCACCGCGAGGTCGGCGATGGTCGCATCCTCGGTCTCGCCGGAGCGGTGGGACATCACGGCGCGGTAGCCCGCCTTGTGGGCCATCTCCACCGCGTCCAGGGTCTCGGTGAGGGAGCCGATCTGGTTCACCTTGACGAGGATGGCGTTGCCGACCCCCTCCTTGATGCCGCGCGAGAGGCGCTCCACGTTGGTGACGAACAGATCGTCGCCCACCAGCTGGCACTTGCCGCCGATCGCGTCGGTGACGCGCTTCCAGCCGGCCCAGTCGTCCTCGGACATGCCGTCCTCGATGGTGACGATGGGGTAGCGCGAGACGAGGTCGGCGAGATACGCCACCTGCTCCTCGATGGAGCGGGTCCTGCCCTCGCCCTCATAATGGTAGGCGCCGTCCTTGAAGAACTCCGTCGCCGCGCAGTCGAGGCCGAGATAGATGTCCTCGCCCGGCTTGAAGCCGGCCTTCTCGATGGCCGTCATCACGAAGTCCAGCGCCGCGTCGGCCGACGGCAGGTTCGGCGCGAAGCCGCCCTCGTCGCCCACATTGGTGTTGTGGCCCGCGGCCTTGAGGCCCTTCTTGAGGGTGTGGAACACCTCCGCGCCCCAGCGCAGGCCTTCCGCGAAGCTCGGCGCGCCGGCGGGCAGGATCATGAATTCCTGGAAGTCGATGGGGTTGTCCGCATGGGCGCCGCCATTGATGATGTTCATCATCGGCACCGGCAGCACGCGGGCGTTGACGCCGCCCACATAGCGGTAGAGCGGCAAATCGGAGGCCACCGCCGCCGCCTTCGCCACCGCCAGCGACACGCCGAGGATGGCGTTGGCGCCGAGGCGCGCCTTGTTCGGCGTGCCGTCGAGGCCGATCAGGACGTTGTCGATATGCGCCTGGTCCTCGGCCTCGTAGCCGCCGATGGCGTCGAAGATCTCGCCGTTGACCGCCTCCACCGCCTTCTCGACGCCCTTGCCGAGATAGCGGTCGGCGTCGCCGTCGCGCAGCTCCACCGCCTCGTGGGCGCCGGTGGAGGCGCCGGAGGGCACCGCGGCGCGGCCGAACGAGCCGTCCTCCAGCACCACATCCACCTCCACCGTGGGATTGCCGCGGCTGTCCAGGATCTCGCGGGCGATGATGTCGACGATGGCGGTCATGAAAGGGTCCTTCCCTGGTGCACAGCTTGCGGGCGCGGTGCTTCTAGCGCGATCGCGCTTCCCTGCGAAGGGGGCGGGCCGGCGAAGCAGTGCCGCGCCGGGGGCAAGGATCGCTGACGCGCCCCGGGTGCCGGTTGAACCGGGAGGCGAAGCGCCCTATTTCCCCTCCTCCCAAGGAATGAACCCATGACCGAACCGCCGCTCCAGCTCGGCAGCCAGACCGCCCTGCCCGCCTCGCCCGAAGCGGCGGTGCTCGACCGCGTGCCGAACCCGCACCCCGACACCGACTACGTGGCGCGCTTCACCTGCCCGGAATTCACCTCTTTGTGCCCGGTGACGGGGCAGCCGGACTTCGCCCACCTCGTCATCGACTACGTGCCCGACCGGTTCTTGGTGGAATCCAAGTCGCTCAAGCTCTACCTCGCCGCCTTCCGCAACCACGGCGCGTTCCACGAGGACTGCACCGTGGCCATCGGCAAGCGCCTGGCGGGGCTGCTGGAGCCGCGCTTCCTGCGCATCGCCGGCTATTGGTATCCGCGCGGCGGAATCCCCATCGACGTGTTCTGGCAGACCGGGGCCCTGCCACAGGGAACATGGCTTCCCGAGACGGGCGTCGCGCCCTATCGTGGGCGCGGTTGATCGCGGGGGATGGTCGCGGCGCCCCGGGCGCCCGGAAAGGCAGGCCTCCATGCCGAAGCTCATCATCACCAATGGCGACGCCGCCGCCGGGCGCATCCGCGCGGCCGGGCTCAAGGGCCACCTCGTTCCCTGGCAGGACATGCTGCACGACGGCCCGGTGCCGGCGGACCCCGACCTCGACCGGGTCTCGGACGTGCGCGCGGAGTTCCTCGCCGATGCGCTCGGCATGGAACTCGATGCGGTGCGCGCGGACTTCGCCCACCGCGACGCCCAGATCGAGGTGCACGGCGCCTATGGCGAGGTGGAGCTGTGGTTCGAGCACGATCTCTACGACCAGCTCCAGTTGATCCAGATTCTGAACTATTTCGCGGACCAGCCGGAGCGCATGGGGCTGTTCCTGCTCCAGGCCTCGCACTATCTCGGCGTGATGGAGGCGGACGAGGTCGCGGCCCTGGCCGGGGCGCGCGCGCCGCTGTCCCAGGTGCAGATCGAGACCGGACGGCAGGCCTGGGAGGCGTTCACCGCCCCGACCCCCACGGCGCTCGCTGCCTTTGCCCAGCGGCGGCACGACAGCCTGCCGTTCCTCGCCCCCGCTTTGCTGCGGCTGCTGGCGGAGTTCCCCGCGCCCCATTCCGGCCTCTCGCTCACCGAGGAGCGCATCCTGCGCCAGCTGGCGGATGGGCCGGCCAAGGTGGCGAAGGTGTTCGGCGCCGTTCATTCCATGGACGAGGCGCAGTTTCTCGCCGACCTGCCCTTCTTCCTGCGGCTCGACGGCCTCGCCTTCGCCCACGAGCCGTTGATCGAGGGCCTGCCGTTCCGCACCGGCGAGTGCGGGCCGCTCAGCTTCACGCCGGGGGACAACGGCGCGGCCGAGGCCTCCTACCGCGCCTATGCGGGCGCCGAGATCGGCCTCACCAAGGCGGGCGCGGCGGCGCTGGCGGGCCGTTTCGACCATGCCTGCGAGAACCAGGTGGAGCGCGCCATCGGCGGCACCCGCATCGCCCCCGGCGCCATGTGGCGCTACGACCGGTCCGCCGGCACGCTGACCCCGCCGAACTGAGGGCGCGCCTTCACCGTGCTTCTCGGTGCCGCGTCATGCCCCGGCTTGTCCGGGGCATCCACCGGGCCGTTAGCGGGTGCCCGGAACATGCAGCGTCAGCTCCACCGTGGCGTGCATCCCCCCGGACAAGCCGGGGATGACGCTGGTGAAAGGCGCCACAGGCGCAGGAAACTCCAAGCGCCGTCATGCTCCGACTTGATCAGAGCATCCCTGCCGGCCTCCCCACGCCGCGACTGGCCGCAAGATGGGCCCTCCGATCAAGTCGGAGGGCGACGGCGGGGAGAGGGACGGACGCAATTGGATGGTGCGGTGCTGCTCCAATGCCGCGCGTGCGGCCCGTTGGAGCGCGCTCAGATCGCGACCGGGTGCGCCTTCGCCACGGCGTCGAACGCCTGGAGGGTTGCGATCAGGTCTTCGAGCTCCTTCAGCGGCACCATGTTCGGCCCGTCCGACGGCGCCTTGTCCGGGTCGGGGTGGGTCTCGATGAACACCGCCGCCACACCGACGGCCACAGCCGCGCGCGCCAACACCGGCACGAACTCGCGCTGCCCGCCCGAGGAGGTGCCCTGCCCGCCCGGCTGCTGCACCGAATGGGTGGCGTCGAACACCACGCGCGCCGTCGGTCTGGCGATGGATCGG
>NZ_JBNFNU010000397.1:0-3911 GCF_057364445.1 Xanthobacter sp. BG11Y11_SDJG | reverse complement strand
GGCCGCCCCGCCGGTATCGGCGGAGGAGGCGAAGCCCGTCCCGGCTGCGCCGTCCGCCCCGGCTGAACGCGCGCGGCCCCAGCCGCTGCCCGCCAACGAGGCGCTGGCGGACGCCATCTTCATCGACAAGCAGGAGGGCCGCCGGATCGCCGGCAAGCTGAAGGTCACGGCCATCGACCTCAACGGCGACGGCGCCAACGAGGCCATCGTCACCGTCACTGATCCCGGCTGGTGCGGCGAGAACGGCTGCACCATCCTCGTGGTGGACCTTTCGGGCGGCCAGGCGCGCACCATCGGCGAGTTCATCGGCCAGAGCCTCACCCCCGGCAAGGGCCGCACCGGCGAGTGGCGCGATCTGGTGCTGCGCGGCCCTACCGGCCAGGAAGTGCAGAACTACGTGGACGGCCGCTACCGCTGACCGCCCCACGCCCGCTTGACTTGTCAAGCGCGCTGGCCGCCACCTAACATGCCCGGCTTTATCCGGGGTGGCGGCAAGAGACAGGCGGTTGTTCGGATGTCCGACGCGTTGCGCATAGCCCATGGGGCATTCGGCCGGGTGGCCCTGCTCGACATGGACCGTTCGCTGGTGCGCCATGCCCACCCCCATTGCCACGTCCTCATCAAGGTGGGCGGGGACGACACCCAATTCCTGGTGGGCGAGCGGGTGGCGCCGCTCACGGATGAGTGCGCAGTGCTGGTGAACGCCTGGGAGCCGCACGCTTACGTGCACGACCCGCGCCGCGAGAACGCGCTGATCCTCGCGCTCTATATCGAGCCGGACTGGCTGGTCTCGTTCCGCCCCAACTGGGGGGCGAGCGGGACGTTCGGTTTCTTCGACAAGTCGGCGGGCGCCATCACCTCGCGCATCCGCGGCACGGCGCTGGACCTTGCGAGCGAGATGGTGCTCGACCCCGCGTCCGGCAGCCGGCAGGAGCGCCTGCTCTCCGATCTCATGATCGCGGTGATCGAGCGCTTCACGCCGTGGCGCACGGTGGGCTCCTCGCTGCGCGAGCTGGCGCGCTCCAGCGCCGTCGACTGGCGCGTGCGCAAGACCATCTCGCTGATGCGCCAGGACCCGACCGCGCCGCTCTCCATCGAGCGCCTGTGCCGCGAGGCCGGCATGTCGCGCTCGCACTTCTTCCGCGTGTTCGAGGAGTCCACCGGCGTGACGCCGCACGTCTTCCTCAACGTGCTGAAGGTGGAGATGGCGGTGGGGGCGGTGATCGATTCCGAGGAATCCTTCACCACCATCGGCGACCGCCTCGGCTTCAGCGCGCCGACCCATTTCACGCGCTTCTTCCGCGATCACTGCTCAGTCTCGCCGCGCGAATTCCGGACGGTTGCGCGCCTCGGTCGGTGATCGCCGCGCTTTATGGGACTATTTGGTCAAAGATGGGACCGCCGCCTCTAGTCCCTCGCGGCCGCTCCTGATTGTTTGCCTTCCAAGGCGCCGGACGAGCGCCAGGGGAGGATTGACGATTGCGCGCTGAGAGCGTCGCCTATACGGGCCAGTCATTGCCGAGGGTCGAGGACGCGGCGCTCCTGTCGGGGCGCGGGCGCTTCATCGACGATCTCGGGGTGCGCCCCGGCACGCTGGAGGCGGCGATCCTGCGCTCGCCGCACGCGCACGCCGACATCCTCTCCATCGACACCTCCGCCGCCCTGGCGCTGCCCGGCGTGGTGGCGGTGGTCACCGGGCGCGACCTCGCGGCCCTCACCCTGCCCATGGTGGCGGGGCTGAAGGTGAACGTCGAGAACTGGCCCATGGCGGTCGAGCGGGTGCGCTATGTGGGCGAGCCCGTGGCCGTGGTGGTGGCGCAGACGCGCTATCTGGCGGAAGACGCGCTCGACGCCGTGGCGGTGGAGTATGCGCCGAAGCCGGCGCTGCTCGATCCCATGGCGAGCATCGAACCCGGCGCGGTGCTGCTGCACGACGCGTCCGGCGGCAATCTCGTGAGCGACCGGCGCTTCTCCTATGGCGACCCGGAAGGCGCGTTCGCCGCGGCGGAGCGGGTGTTCGAGATCACCGTGCGCTACCCGCGCAACACCGGCGCGCCCATGGAGACGTTCGGCATCGTCGCCGATTACGACCCGCACGAGGGGGTCTACGACATCCTCGCCAATTTCCAGGGCCCGTTCTCCATCCACACGGTGCTGGCGCGCACCCTCAAGGTTCCCGGCAACCGGCTGCGCATGCGCATGCCGCCGGATTCCGGCGGCAGCTTCGGCGTCAAGCAGGGGGTCGCCCCCTATGCGGCGCTGATCGCGGTGGCGGCGCGCATCGCCGGCCGGCCGGTGAAGTGGATCGAGGACCGCCTCGAGCACCTTGTCGGCGCGGTGGCGGCGACCAACCGCGTCACCACCCTGAGGGCCGCCGTGACCGCCGAGGGGCGCATCACCGCCCTCGATTTCGACCAATTGGAGGATTGCGGCGCCTATCCGCGCGCGCCCGAGCCGGCGACGCTCTACCGCATGCACGGCAACATGACGGGGGCGTACGACATCGCCCACGTCGCCATCCGCAACCGCGTCGCGCTCACCAACAAGGCCCCCACCGGGCTGGTGCGCGGCTTCGGCGGGCCGCAGGTCTATTTCGCGCTGGAGCGGCTGGTGGAGCGGATCGCCGCGGGGCTCGGCCTCGACCCGCTCGACGTGATCCGCCGCAACCTCATTGCCTCGGGCGCCTTCCCCTATCGCACCGCCACCGGCGCGCTCTACGATTCCGGCGACTTCCCGGCGGCGGTCGAAATGGCGACCGGGGAGGGCCGGTACGCCGAGCTGATCGCCCGGCGCGCGGCGGCCCGCGCCCAGGGCCGGCGCTACCGGATCGGCCTGGCGGCGGTGGTGGAGCCCTCGGTCTCCAACATGGGCTACATCACCGCGGTGCTCACCCCGCAGGAGCGCGCCAAGGCCGGGCCGAAGAACGGCGCCCAGGCCTCCGCCACCGTCGCCATAGATCCCACCGGCACGGTGAGCGTCACAACCGCCTCCACGCCCCAGGGCCAGGGCCACCGCACGGTGCTGGCGCAGGTGGTGGCCGACGTGTTCGGCCTTGCGCCCGCCGACGTGCGCGTGATCTGCGAGCTCGACACCGGCAAGGACGCCTGGTCCATCGCCTCGGGCAATTATTCGAGCCGCTTCGCCGCCGCGGTGGCGGGCGCCGCGCACATGGCCGCGACCCGTCTCAGGACCGGCTGGCGCAGGTGGCGGCCGCCCAGTTCCAGGCGCAGCCGGCCGACATCTCGTTCGCGGGCGGCAAGATCCTCGCGGCGGGCGGCGCCTCCGCCCCGTTCGCGCGCATCTCCGCGCTCAGCCACTGGTCGCCCGGCGTGCTGCCCGAGGGCGTCGATCAGACCATCCGCGAGACCGCCTTCTGGACCCCGCCGGAGCTGACCGCGCCGGACGCCGCCGACCTCGTGAATTCCTCGCTGTGCCACGGCTTCATCTTCGACATGTGCGGCGTCGAAGTGGACACGGTGTCCGGCGCGGTGCGCATCGACCGCTACGTGACCATGCACGACTGCGGGCGGGTGCTGCATCCCGGCATGGTGGAGGGGCAGATTCGCGGCGCCTTCGCCCAGGCGCTCGGGGCGACCTTCTTCGAGGAATTGGCCTATGCCGAGGACGGCGCGTTCCTGACCGGCACGTTCGCCGACTATCTCCTGCCCACCGCCACCGAGATGCCGGACCTTGAGATCCTGCATCTGGAGACGCCGTCGCCCTTCACGCCGCTGGGTGCCAAGGGCGTGGGGGAGGGCAATTGCATGTCCACCCCGGTGTGCATCGCCAATGCGGTGGCGGACGCGCTTGGCGCCGTCGATATCACGCTGCCGCTGACGCCGGCGCGCGTCGCTGCGCTGGTGGAGCGTCCCGAGCCGGCCCCGCCGGAAGGCGCCGCGGCGCAGCCTGCG
>NZ_JBNFNU010000396.1:0-3915 GCF_057364445.1 Xanthobacter sp. BG11Y11_SDJG | reverse complement strand
GCAATGCCCGGCCCGCGGCCGCGCCGCGGCGAATGGGCGCCGGCGCCGCAGTCGATCTCCGGCGCGCTCGCCGAGGCGTTCCGCCATCCGAGCTACGTGATGCTGGTGCTCGGCTTCTTCACCTGCGGCTTCCAGCTCGCCTTCGTCACCGTCCACATGCCGGCCTATTTGGTGGACCAGGGCATGACGCTGAGCGTCGGCGCCTACACGCTGGCGCTGATCGGCCTGTTCAACATCGTCGGCTCGCTGTCGGCCGGCTACCTCGCCGGGCGCTTCTCGCGCAAGTGGATTCTGGCGCTGATCTATGCCGGCCGGGGCTTTGCCATCATCGTCTTCATGCTGGTGCCGATCGCGCCGCTGAGCTGCTACCTGTTCGGCGCCGTGTTCGGGCTGCTGTGGCTGTCCACCGTGCCGCCCACTTCGGGCCTCGTGATGCTGATGTTCGGCACCCGCTACATGGCCATGCTCTACGGCTTTGCCTTCTTTTCGCACCAGGTGGGTGGCTTCCTGGGGGTGATCCTGGGGGGCGAGCTGTACGAATCGAGCGGCTCGTATGCGGTGGTCTGGTGGCTCTCGGTGGCGCTCTCCTTCGCCTCCGCCGCCATCAACCTGCCGATCCGCGAGGCGCCGGTGCACCGGCCGGCTCCGCAGCCGGCCTGAGTCCTTCGGGGCACACCCAGGCACAAATCGACCGGGCGCCCGCGTTTGCGGCCGCGCGGGCCGTCGCGCTTGACAAGGTGCGCCCCGGCGGGTGCATCGTGTTCCTCAAACGTTCAGGACTTTGCGATCGACATGCGCAGGATCTTTCTCGCGATCGTCGGCCTCGCGCTCGCCTGTGCCGGGCCGCTGGCCATCACGCCCGCCGGCGCGCAGCAGCTCAGCGCCGATGAGGCGCGCGCGTTCGTGGTCGGAAGGGTGTTCTCCTTCACCTGCTTCGAGGGCACCTCCGGTTCGGGCCGCATCTATGCCGACGGCTCGGTGGCGGGCACCATCTCGCTCGGCCAGAAGCCGGCGCGCTTTGTGCGCCTGCCGCCCAACACCCTGCGCGTGCGGGGCGAGGCGGTCTGCGGCTTCGTCAAGGGCATGAGCTTCGAGCCCTGCTTCGACGTGGTGCGCACCGGGCCGAGTTCGTTCCGCGGCACCCTCGCCGGCATCGGCACCATGTGGTGCGAGTTCGTCGGCACCGGCGGGCAATCGCGGCCGCAGATCGCTCCCGCCGCAAGGCGAAGAGCACTGCCGAGGACGCGGAGGACTGAGCGCCGCCGCTGGCCGCGGCGATGCCGGCGGCGCCTCAGGCGGGCGTCGCCTCCGCCGTCGTACCGCCGCTTTTCCCCATGGCCCTCGATCAGCGGCTTCAGGCGGCTGAGTTCGCGCGCGGCATGGTCCATGAAGGCGCGCACCCGCGCCGTCGCCTTGATGTCGGGATGGGTGAGCAGCCACAGCCCCGCCTCCAGCTCCGGCTGCGGCGGCATCAGGCGCACGAGGCCGGCCACCCGCTCGGCGATCATGCAGGGCAGGAGGCCGAGGCCGATGCCCGCCGCCACCGCCTCCGCCAGCCCGAGCACGGTGTTGACGCGGTAGACGATCTTCTCCTCGCCCACCCGCTCGCGCAGCCATTTGGCCGCCTTGATGCCGTTCAGCGGCTCGGCGAAGCCGAGCCAGTCATGGCGCCGGAAATCCTGCGACTCGAGAGCGCCCGCGCACGTGCCCGGCCGGCCATAGACCGCCCAGGCGATGGAGGCGATGCGCCGGCCCACCAGCGTGTCGCCCGGCCGGTCGCTGGCGCGGATCGCCACGTCCGCGTCGCGCTTGGAGAGATTGAGCGAGGGATTGGCGACGACGATGTCGAGGCGGATCTCCGGATAGGCCTTGCGGAACGAGGCGAAGATCGGTGTCAGCAGGTGCACCAGAAGCGTGTCGTTGGTGGTCACGCGCAGTTCGCCGGAGGGCCGCAGGTCCTGGCCCGTGATCCGCCGCTCGACGGCGTTCACCTCCTCCGCCATGCGCTCGGCAAGGCGCACCATCTCCTCGCCCGTGGGGGTGGGCGCATAGCCGGCGCGCGCGCGCTCGAACAGCCGCGCGCCGAGCTGGCTCTCCAGCGCCCCGAGGCGCCGGAACACGGTGGAGTGGTTCACCGAAAGCTGCTCCGCCGCGCCGGCCAGCGAGCCCGTGGCGGCGATGGCCTGCACCAGACGGAAGTCGTCCCAGGCAATCATGACATTGCACTCATGCAAATCTGATCGCTCATTTATACGCATCGAATTGCATGAAGGAAAGAACTACATCTGCGTCACCTCAACCGGAGATGACCTCCATGATCGACACCCGCACTGCCCCCTACGGCCTCTTCCTGCTGCGCGCCGCGCTCGGCGCGATGTGGATCTCCCACGCGCTGCTCAAGGTGTTCGTGTTCACCGTCGCCGGCTTCTCCGGCTTCCTCGCCAGCAAGGGCTTCCCGGCCGCGCTGGCGCTGCCGACCATCGGCGCCGAGCTGATCGGCGGCCTGCTGATCCTCGCCGGCATCTATGCCCGCCCGGTGGCGGTGCTGCTGATCCCGGTGATGCTCGGCGCCATGCTGGTGCACATCCCCAACGGCTGGATCTTCTCCGCCGCCGGCGGCGGCTGGGAATATCCCGCCTTCCTGGTGGTGGCCTCGCTCACCGTGGCGCTGGCCGGCGAGGCGCCTTCGCCCTCAAGCCCTCGGCGCTGATCCCCGGCCTTGGCAAGCGCGCCTACGCCTGACACCACACCGAACCGCACGCCGCCGCTCGCGCCCTCAGGGAGCGGGCGGCGGTGTGTCCGCGCCTGCGGTGGTCGGTGGCGCCTGCCTCGCGCCGGCTCCCTTGGCCAGTCGGCGCTGGTAGAGCCTGCCGATGGCCACCAGCACCAGGCCGAGGCCGACAAAGGAGACGGCGCGCAGGACGCCGTCGAGGTCCGACATGTCGGACAGGAACACCTTCAGCACCGTCACCACCATCACCGCGCCCGAGGCGAGGCGCAGCGTGCGCGAGCCGCGCCACAGGCCGAGGGCGAGCAGCAGGATGCCGAAGCCGAGCCAGGCGGCCGAATAGGCGTACCATTCGGCGGACGAGATGGCGGCGGGGTCGAGCACCGGCCCCTGGAACAGGCGGCTCACCTCGAACGTCACATAAGCGAGCCCCAGCACCACCGCGAGGCCGCGCGCGAAGAGCCGCGTCGGCCGCTCGCTCGCGGGCACCCGCGCGGCGAACAGGAGCGCCAGCACCGCCGGCAGCGCATAGGCCGTCAGCAGCACGTTGAACACCGGCCCGCCGACGCTCGCCTTGGCGGCGAACGGGTTGGGACCGACCAGCGTGCCCACAGCGAACAGCGCCGCGAGGCCGCCGACGAGGCGCGCGAACAGGCCGTAGAGCGGGCGCGACCGCACCTCCGACAGCCACAGCAGCCCGACCGCATAGGCGCCGTAGATGCTCGCCAGCAGCCCGGTCTCGAACAGGCCGGAGCGCTCGGCGAGGATCTGGTCCGGATGGGCGAGGTGGAACACCTCCAGCGCCGCCAGCAGCACCGCGAACACGAGCGCGAGCCCCTCATGCACCCGGCGCGGCCAGTCGTCGGCGGTGCGTCCCAAAGGTGGGCGCTCAGGGCGAAGGCGGCGGCGGGCACGCCATAGCCCCACAGCAGCCAGTTGAGGATCGGCGTGGTGCCGAGCTCAGCGCCGGCGATGGTGGGGTCGGCGCCCACGTGCGCCGCCACCAGCAGACCGAGCCCCGCGGAGAGCTGGCGCAGGCCGGGCACCGGCCGTCTTGTCGCGACCCACGCCACGGCTAGCGCGGCGAGCGCGAGGCCCACCGTGAGCCAGCCCTTCTCCAACGCGAAGGCGAGCCCGAGCGCGAGGGCGACCACGCTGCCCGCCGCGAAGGCGCCGGCCGCCGCCCC
>NZ_JBNFNU010000395.1:0-3939 GCF_057364445.1 Xanthobacter sp. BG11Y11_SDJG | reverse complement strand
CGATGGGGAGCCGCGCGCCCCGCATCGTCGTGGTGTCCAACCGCGTCGCCGTTCCCGATCCGGGGCGCCGCGCCCAGGCCGGCGGCCTCGCGGTGGCGGTGAACGCGGCGCTCAAGGAGCGCGGCGGCATCTGGTTCGGCTGGAGCGGCACCATCACGCCGACCCCTTCCGACCACCCGGTCGTGACCATGCAGAAGCGCATGACCTATGCGGTGATCGACCTGAAGGAAGACGACTACCAGGAATATTACAACGGCTTCGCCAACCGGGTCCTGTGGCCGATCCTGCACTACCGCGTCGACCTCGCGGAGTTCGCCCAGGCGGACCTCTCCGGCTATATCCGGGTGAACCGGAACTTCGCGGACCATCTCGCCAAGATCATCCAGCCCGACGACATCCTGTGGATCCACGACTACCACATGATGCCGCTGGCCCAGTATCTGCGCGAGCGCGGCCACCGGAACCGCATCGGCTTCTTCCTGCACATCCCCATGCCGCCGCCGGACCTGATCCAGGCCTTGCCGAAGCACGGCGAGATCGTCGGCGCGCTCGCTTACTATGATCTGGTCGGCTTCCAGACCGAGCAGGACAGGGAGAACTTCGCCCGCTATCTCGACACCCGCGGCGGCCAGTCGTCCGCGGACGGGCGCAGCTACGACGTGGGGGGACGGCGGGTGAAGCTCGGCGCCTTCCCGGTGGCGATCGAGACCGAGGCCTTCGCGCGCCGCGCCCGGCACGCGAGCCGCACCCAGTTCGTCAAGCGGTTCAAGGAGAGCCTGTCCGGCCGCAAGCTGATCGTCGGCGTGGACCGGCTCGATTATTCCAAGGGCATTCCGAACCGCCTCGAGGCCTACGAGCGGTTCCTGCGCAACGCGGACGACTGGCACGATAAGGTCGCCTATGTGCAGATCACCCCCAAGAGCCGCACCGAGGTTCCGGAATATGCGGAGATGGACCGCTTCGTCTCGCGCAAGGCGGGCCAGATCAACGGCCTCTACAGCGACGTGTCGTGGACGCCGCTGCGCTACGTGAATCGCACCTATTCGCGCTCGGAACTGGCCGGCATCTACCGGGCGGCGGGCGTCGCCATGGTGACGCCGCTGCGCGACGGCATGAATCTGGTGGCGAAGGAGTTCGTCGCCGCCCAGGATCCGGACGATCCCGGCGTGCTGCTGCTGTCGCAGTTCGCCGGTGCCGCGCACGAACTGTCCGCCGGGGCGCTGATCGTCAATCCGCACGATCTCGACGGCATGGCCCAGGCGCTGCGGCGGGCGCTGGAGATGCCGCTCCCCGAGCGCTCCGACCGCTATCGGCGCATGATGTCGGTGCTGGAGGCCAACGACATCGACCGCTGGGCCAAGCGCTTCCTTGCCGAACTGACGACGATCGGGCCCTTCCCGCCATGTCGCTGCCGCCGGCGGCGGTGCGCACCGTGCGCCCCCATGCCGACTGGCGCAGCGGCCCCGCGCCGCGCAAGGCATGAGGCGTTCCGGCGGCGCCGGGACGGATCACCCGGTCCACTGCCCTTCGGCGAGGACGGGCATCTCCCGCCGGCCAGCGGCCCGGCCGCGGATCATGATCGCGGCGCCCGCCCGGAGCGGGGTGGCGAGGCGATCGAGCGGCAGCTCCATCGCGAATCCGCTTGCGCCGCTGGCGCCGGGATAGTGCTCGGGCACGTCGGGACGGGCGACGCGCTCCAGGGTGAACGGGCCGCAGGCGGCGCCATCCACCAGAACCGCGAACGTGTCGACCGGCGCGCCCTCCGGGCCGAACGCCCAGCCTTCCAGCCGCAGCACGTCGGCCTCAACGGCGCACCCGGTCGAGATGCCCGGCGCCGAGCGGCGGCAGGGTGGGGCGCCAGTCAGCCAGCGCCTGGCGCTGCGCCGGCGTGAGCGCGGGAAGAGGGCGCCGATCCCCGCCAGCGGCGGGCGGCTCTGAGGGGGGATCAGGGAGCGCCAGGGCCAGGGGAGGCCGGCGACGTGGCGCGCATAGCGGCGGCTCAGCCGAGCGGTGCGGGTGCGCAGCGCCCGGTGCGGGCGTTCCCACACCTCGTTCGCGTCGTGGATCTGGAAATAGTGCAGGTCCTTCTGCCGCGACAGCAGCGCGGCACTCGCCTTGCGGCGCTTGCGGTGGAAGAATTCCTGCCGCGACTTGACCGGATAGTGGTTCAGCCGCACCGGCTCCCAGACCACGTCCTGCGCGGCGCCGGCGCCGATGGTCTCGTGCCAGTGCAGATCGCGACCATCGGCATGGACATAGCGGCACCCGGCCTCAAGCGCGAAGGCATGCGGATTGATGATGGCCAGCCCCGCCCCGCGCCGTAGCAGCGTCTTGACGTGCGGGTTGACCTCGTGGAGGCGCGCCCCGCGACGCTGGAACCGCTCAAGCACCGCTCTTGGGCGAAAGGCGATCTCGCCCGCGCTGCCATAGGCGCACCAGTTGAGGCCGATGGCGCCGAGGCCGGGGTCCTCGGCGAGGGCGCCGATCCAGCCTTTCAGGTCGAAGCCCGTGCGCGCGGGATAGATGAACTCGTCCGCGTCGATGAAGGCGACGAAGTCCACCGACGCGGGCCACAGCTCCAGCATGCGCGCATAGGCGCGGGGCTGGGGCGCGGAGGCGGCGTCGTCCGGGAACGGGATGCGGGTGAGGAAGCCGAGGCTCGAAAGGCGGTCGAGCAGTTCGGAGGTGCCGTCGCGGCTCTCATTGTCGAACACGAAGAAGTGGTCGAAGCCGAGCGCGCGATGGTGCGCGACCCACTCCAGCACATAGGGCGCCTCGTCGCGGACGATGGCGCAGATGGCGACGGTCAAGGCCGGGGGCCGCGCGTCGTCCTTTCCGGGCACGGGCACGCCGCCGGCTCAGTCGAACAGGCTGGAGACCGATTCCTCGTGCGCCGTGCGGGCGATGGCCTCGCCGATGAGCGAGGCGATGGACACCACGCGGATATTGCGCGCCACGCGCACCGCCTCGGTGGGCTGGATCGAATCGGTGATCACCAGCTCCTTGAGCTTGGAGGCGGTGATGCGCGCCACGGCGCCGCCGGACAGCACGCCATGGGTGATGTAGGCGGTGACTTCCTTGGCGCCGCGGGCGAGCAAGGCCTCGGCGGCGTTCACCAGCGTGCCGCCGGAATCGACGATGTCGTCGACGAGGATGCAGGAGCGGCCTTCCACATTGCCGATGACGTTCATCACCTCACTCTCGCCGGGGCGCTCGCGGCGCTTGTCGACGATGGCGAGCTGGGCGTCGATGCGCTTGGCCAGCGCGCGGGCGCGCACCACGCCGCCAACGTCGGGCGAGACCACCATGAGGTTCGAGATGTCGAACCGCTCCTTGATGTCGCGCACCATCACCGGGGCGGAATAGAGATTGTCGGTGGGGATGTCGAAGAAGCCCTGGATCTGCCCGGCATGGAGATCCAGCGTCATCACCCGGTCGGCGCCCGCATGGGTGATGAGGTTCGCCACCAGCTTGGCCGAGATGGGCGTGCGCGGGCCGGGCTTTCGGTCCTGCCTCGCATAGCCGAAATAGGGCAGCACCGCCGTGATGCGCTTGGCCGAGGCGCGGCGCAGCGCGTCGATGATGATGAGCAGTTCCATCAGGTGGTCGTTGGCGGGGAACGAGGTGGACTGCAGCACGAACACGTCCTGGCCGCGCACGTTCTCCTGGATCTCGACGAAGATCTCCATGTCGGCGAAGCGCCGCACCACCGCCTTGGTCAGCGGGCTGGCGAGATAGGCGGCGATGGCTTCGGCGAGCGCGCGGTTGGAATTGCCGGCGACGAGCTTCATGGGACCGTTCTCGGATGACATTTCGTGCTCCGCCCGACGCGCAGGGCCACCGTGCTGGAACGTCCAGATAGGCGGGCGGTCGGCCTTTGTAAAGGCCGTGTGGGGCCGGGGACTCCCGCGCGTCAGCTGCGCGGCGTAGCCGAGGGCG
>NZ_JBNFNU010000394.1:0-3962 GCF_057364445.1 Xanthobacter sp. BG11Y11_SDJG | reverse complement strand
CCTCGCCGGCACCGGCGCGCCCTGGCCGGAGGCGTTCCGCCGCGCCATCGGCACCGCCATCAAGGACGAGGAGGACCTCGCCTTCCTGCGCCCGCGCCTCCACCTCATCATTCCCGGAGCGGCGGCATGAGCCCGCGCCTGCCCGCCGCCGCGCGCGTGTTCGTCGCCTTCCCGGCGCTGCTGCGGGAGAACGGGTTCGCCGTGGCGCCGGAGCAGACCCTGGCCTTCCTCATGGCGGTGGAGCTGCTCGGCCCGCGCAGCCTGGAGCATGTGCGCCGCGGCGCCGCCGCCACCCTCGCCCCGCCGGCTCGAGCCGGCGGGGCGCTGTTCGACGCTTTGTTCGACCAGCATTTCCTCGGCGCCATCGCCGAGCCGGGCGAGGAGGAGTTCGAGGCCGACGAGGAGATGGGCGCCCAGGATGATGCGGGCCTCCAGGAGGTGATCCTCGGCGAGGAGATCAACGAGACCGGCGAGGCGCCCACCGGCGCCGAAGCGCTCTCCGTGCGCCGGCTCGCCGCCTTGAGCGAGAGCGAGGTGCTGCGCCGCTTCGGCCGCGCTCTGCCCGCCGCATTGCCGCGCCGGCGCGGCTATCGCCGGCGGGCCGCCCCGGCGCGGCCCGGATGGTCGACCTCGCGAAAAGCCTCAGGGAGGCCATCCGCCACGACGGCGAGGTGATGAGCCTCAAGCGGCTGCGCCGCGTCAGGCGCCCGCGGCCGATCCTGCTGCTGATCGACGTCTCCGGCTCCATGAAGCAGCGCACCAACGCCAACCTCGCCCTGGCCCACACCATCGTCCAGGCGGCGCCGCGGGCGGAGGTGTTCACCTTCGGCACCCGCCTGTCGCGGGTGACGCGGGCGCTGAAGCGGCGCCGGCGCGAGCAGGCGCTGGCCGAGGCGCCGCGCTCGTGCCCGACTGGGACGGCGGCACGCGGATCGGCGATGCGCTCCAGGCGTTCCTCGCCGTGCCGCGCTTTGCCGCGTTCGCGGCGGGGGCCGGTGGTGGGTGGGTGCTCTCCGACGGGCTGGAAACGCGGCGATCCCGCGCCTTTTGGTCTCGGCCGTGACGCGGCTCGCGGCGCGGGCACACCGCATCGACTGGCTGACCCCGCTCGCCGCCGACCCCGCCTTCCGCCCGGAGACTGAGGCGCTGCGCCTCATCGCGCCGCGCTTCGCCCGGCTCGGCGACGGCGCCACCACGGCGCGCATCTGCCGCCACATCCTTTCGCTCGCAGGCTCGGAGGCCGCATGACCGGCATCGTCGATGGCCATTTCCACATCTGGCGCCAGCAGGACCTGCCCTGGCTGCTCGGCCCCATGCAGCCGCGCATCTTCGGCCCCTACGAGCCGATCCGGCGCGACTACCCGGTGGAGGAGTATCTCGCCGACTGCCGCCCCTGCGGTGTGACGCAGGCGGTCTATGTCCAGGCCAATTGGGCACCGGCGCGCTTCATGGACGAGGTGGAGTTCGTCACCCGTGCCTCCGAGGACAGCGGCTTTCCCCTCGCCATCGTCGCCTATGCGGACCTTCTGGCCGGCGATGCGCGGCCGCAGTTCGACCGGCTCGCCGCGAACCCGCGCGTCAAGGGCGTGCGCATGCAGCTCCACTGGCACGAGAATGCGCTCTACCGCTTCGCCAGCGCCCCCGATCTGTGCCTCGACCCGCGCGTCATCGCCAATGTGGGGCACCTCGCCGACTACGGCTTCAGCTTCGACCTCCAGGTGTTCGCGCCGCAGATGGCCGGCGCCGCGGAGCTTGCCGCGCTCTGCCCAGACGTGACCTTCGTGCTGCAGCATGCCGGCATGCTGGAGTACCTTTCGCCCGACGGCATCGCGGCATGGCGCAACGGCATGGCGCTGCTCGCCGCCCGGCCCAACGTGACGAGCAAGCTCTCCGGCCTCGGCACCTTTCTGCGCGCCAACGATGCCGAGCACGTCGCCTTCGTGGACGGCGAGACGCTCGGCCTGTTCGGGCCAGAGCGCTGCCTGTTCGGCTCCAATTTCCCCATCGAGAAGCTCTGGACCACCTATGCCGCGCTCCTCGCCGCCCACCAGGCGGCAGTGCCGGAGGCGGCGGCCATGAGCGTCTTCAACGAAACCGCGCGGCGGGTCTACCGCCTGAGCCATACCTGACGGAGGACACCCATGGCGCTCGAAATCAAGGTCCTGGACTTCGGCGATATCGAGCTTGAATCCAGCTTTCTGGTCCTCGGCCGGGACTGCGGCCGCACGCGCCGCGTGCCCACCTACGGCTTTTTGATCCTCGGCGGACCCTGGCCGGTGGTGGTGGATACCGGCTACCGCAACAACCAGATCATGGAGACCCTCGGCATGCGCGGGCTCCAGTTCCACGAGAACATGATCGAGAACCAGCTCGCCAAATACGGCGTGCGCATGGGCGACGTGCGCTATGTGATGCACACCCACCTGCACATCGACCATGCGGGCAAGGACGACCTGTTCCCCATGAACACCACGGTGATCGTGAACCGCCGGGAACTGGAATATTCGGTGTCGGGCCTCATGCACCCGCAATATCCCGCACCCGACATCAAGCACCTCATCGACCGCCTGCACACCCGCGACGCGCTGCGCTTCGAGGACCTGGAGCTGACGGGGATCATCGAGCTGTTCCCCGGCTGCTACCTGGAGGCGGCCGGCGCCCACACGGAAGGCTCGATGAACGTCCACGTGGACACCGTGGAAGGCCGCTGCACCATCTGCGGCGACGTGATCTACGACTTCAACGACCAGATCGTCACCCCCTTCCACGAGATCAGCTTCAACGAGCCGCGCACCACCGGCAATCACGGCGTCTCCAAGCGCCAGGAGAAGGCCGCCATCAAGAAGCTCCTGGCGAGCGGCGCCCGCTTCCTGCTGCCGGTGCACGACAAGGGCGCGAAGATCGAGCGCGGCCAGGTGGTGGGGCGCATGGACATGGCGGTGCCGGGGCCCGTGGTGCAGACCCTGCCCGCGCGCAACTGGTTCGCGGCCTGACGGGGGGGCGCCATGACCACCCACGCCGCGCTGCGGCCCGGCTTCGCCGACCTCATCGACCTGTGGGCGCCGGTCCGCCAGATCGGCACGGGCTTCCAGTTCACCGAAGGGCCGGTCTGGCACCCGCGCGACCACCACCTCCTGTTCTCGGACATGCCGGGCGACGTGCGCCGGCGCTGGGACGGGCGGAGCGTGACCGAGGTCATGCGCCCGGCCAACAAGTGCAACGGCATGACCTATGACGCGGACCTCAACCTCCTCGTCTGCGAGCATGCCACCTCGTCCTTGGTGCGCGAGCGGCCGGACGGGCGGCGCGAGGTGGTCGCCTCCCATTTCGAGGGCATGGAGCTGAACAGCCCGAACGATCTGTGCGTGAAGTCGGACGGCGCGATCTACTTCTCCGATCCCTGGTACGGCCGCATGCCGGTCTACGGGGTGGAGCGGCCGCGCCAGCTCGGCTTCCAGGGCGTCTACCGCGTCCCGCCGGGCGGTGGCGCGCCGGAACTGCTGGTGGACCGCTATCTCTTCACCCAGCCGAACGGCCTGTGCTTCTGCCCCACCGAGGCGCTGCTCTATGTGAACGACACGGTGCAGCACCTGATCCGCGTGTTCGACGTGCGCCCTGACGGGCGGCTCGGACCGGGACGGGTGTTCGCCTCCGGCATCGTCTCGCCCTCCGAGCCGGGCGTGCCGGACGGCATGAAGTGCGATGCCGAGGGCAATGTGTGGGTGTGCGGGCCGGGCGGCGTGTGGGTCTATTCCCCGGCCGGCACCCTTATCGGTCAGGTCCGGGTGCCGGAACTGGTCGGCAACCTCGCCTGGGGCGGGGCGGACTGGCGCACGTTGTTCCTCACCGCCACCCATTCGGTCTATGCGGTGGAGACGAAGGTCGGGCCGCGCATCGAGCCCTTCATGCGCGCCGCTGCCGGGGCGCCGGCGAGCGGCGGCGTCCTGGCGGCGGCGAGCGGC
>NZ_JBNFNU010000393.1:0-3976 GCF_057364445.1 Xanthobacter sp. BG11Y11_SDJG | reverse complement strand
CGACCACGGTCGCGCGCCGCGCTCGCGAATGGCGCCGATTCCGAGGGCCTGCCGGCGGATGGCATCAAGGAACGGGTCGCCGTCGCCCTCAACCGCATCGAGGCCGCCGCGGGCCGGCGCATGGCGGTCGGCACCGGAATTCTCGCCACCATCGGCGCCACCGCCCCCTTCGTCGGCCTGTTCGGCACGGTCTGGGGCATCATGAACTCGTTCATCGGCATCTCGAAGGCGCAGACCACCAACCTTGCGGTGGTGGCGCCCGGAATCGCCGAGGCGCTGCTCGCCACCGCCATCGGCCTCGTCGCGGCTATACCCGCGGTGGTGATCTACAACGTCTTCGCCCGCGCGATCGCCGGCTACAAGGCCTCGCTGGCCGACACCTCCGCCGAGGTGATGCGCCACCTCTCGCGCGACCTCGACCGGGCCGCCGCGGGCGACGACGATCTGGTCGCCGAGGTGGTGTCGCTGCGCGCCGCCGCCGAGTGATCGGGGGACACCATGGCCGCCAAGCTCGACCACGGCGGGGACGACCTCGTCGAGACCCACGAAATCAACGTCACGCCGTTCATCGACGTGATGCTGGTGCTGCTGATCATCTTCATGGTGGCGGCGCCGCTTGCCACCGTCGACGTGAAGGTTGATCTGCCCACGTCCAACGCGCAGCCGCAGCCGCGCCCGGAAAAGCCGCTCTTCCTCTCGGTCAAGAAGGACCTGACGCTGGCGCTCGGCGACGACACCGTGATGCGGACCGACCTCGGCCGCGCGCTCGACGGGCGCACGGGGACCGACCGCGAGCAGCGTGTGTTCGTGCGCGCCGACAAGGCGGTGCCCTATGGCGACGTGATGGAGGTGATGAATCTCCTGCGCGCAGCCGGCTATCTCAAGGTGGCCCTGGTGGGCCTTGAGGGCAGCGAGGCCCAGCTTCCTCCGTCTGCGGCCGGACCCGCCGCGGGCGCGTCCGCTCTTTCCAGCCGCGCCGGCCGGGCCCGCCAGCGGGGAGGCGGCGCCGCCGGGGGGGCGCCGCAGTGAGCGCGATCCACCACTGGCATGATTTCGACCGCAACCATTTCCGCAACACCGTCCTGCGCTGGATCGCCGGTGCCGCCATCATCCTCGCCGCCCATGCGCCGCGGTATATGCGGCGCTCTATCTGCGCAATCTGCAGCCGTCGGCGGAGATGCCGCCTGCGGCCGTGATGATCGAGCTGGCGGCGCTGCCGGTGAGCGCACCGAGCGAGGTCGAGGACGTGGCGCCCGGTCCGCAGATGGTGCAGGCGCCCGAGACCACGCCGGACGCCCCCGACGAGCCGGAGGCGGAGACGCCGCCGCCGGAGCCGGTGGAGCGCCAGGAGGTGGAGGAGGAGCTACCCAAGATCGAGCCTTCGCCACAGCAGTCCGAGGTGGTGCTGCAAAAGCCCGAGCCCGAGCCGGCGCCGCTGCCGCCGGAGAAGCCCAAGCCGCCGGAGAAGGAAAAGCCGAAGCCGGAGGCCAAGCCGACCAAGCGCACGCGCGCCCCGACCACGTCGGCGGCCCCCCGCACGGAGACCGCGCCTGCGCAGCGCACCGCCGCGCCCTCGCAGGGGCGCGAGCAGCTCCAATTCCATGTCGCGTGCCACCTGGGCGAGCATGGTCTCGGCGCATCTCAACCGCTTCAAGCGCTATCCGCCCGGCGCGCAGGGCATCACGGGCCGCCGTCCGTGCGCTTCACGCTGGATTCGTCCGGCCGGGTCACGGGGGTCAGCCTGACCCGTTCCTCCGGCAATTCGGTGCTGGACAACGAGGCGGTCGCGACGGTACGCCGCGCCTCGCCCTTCCCGCGCCCGCCGGACGGCAACGGGGCGAGCTTCTCGGTGCCGGTGAACTTCACCAGCCGGTGAGCCTCGGCCATGCGCGCGGGGCGCGTTCCACCTCCCTGGGTGGGCGCGCTGTCCCGTGCGTCCGGCGTGCACGTGCGCGGATGGCCTGAGCGGGGAGCGCCGGCGGTGCCCGGTTCCCCTGCATGGCTGGTCCGCCGGCCGGGATTTGGACTTCGCCGGTGCCGTATGATAAGCGCTCAGTCCGCTTTGGCCGGGCAGCTTTTGCGCCAGGCCGGGGTGCCCCGACATTTCCGGAGCCCGTCCATGGCCGCGCAGGATGCGAACCCAACCTCCGTCACGGAGGAGATGAACCGCTTCTTCACCGCCCCGCTCGCCGAGACCGATCCCGAGATCGCCGGCGCCGTCGCGGCGGAGCTGGGTCGCCAGCGCGACGAGATCGAGCTGATCGCCTCCGAGAACATCGTCTCGCGCGCGGTGCTCGAGGCCCAGGGCTCGGTGCTCACCAACAAGTATGCCGAGGGCTATCCGGGCAAGCGCTATTATGGCGGCTGCCAGTTCGTCGACGTGGCCGAGAACCTCGCCATCGAGCGGGCGAAGAAGCTGTTCAACTGCGGCTTCGCCAACGTGCAGCCCAATTCCGGCAGCCAGGCCAACCAGGCGGTGTTCTTCTCCCTGCTCCAGCCGGGCGACACCTTCCTCGGCCTCAACCTCGCTGCCGGCGGCCATCTCACCCACGGCTCGCCGGTGAACATGTCCGGCAAGTGGTTCAAGCCCGTTCCCTACACGGTGCGGCAGGACGACCAGCGCATCGACTATGAGGAGGTGGCGAAGCTCGCCGACCAGCACAAGCCGAAGCTGATCGTCGCCGGCGGCTCGGCCTATCCGCGCGTGATCGACTTCGCGAAGATGCGCGCGATCGCCGATTCGGTGGGCGCCTACCTCATGGTGGACATGGCGCATTTCGCGGGCCTGGTGGCGGGCGGCGCGCATCCGAGCCCGTTCCCCCATGCCCACGTGGCCACCACCACCACCCACAAGACCCTGCGCGGCCCGCGCGGCGGCATGATCCTCACCAATGACGAGGACCTCGCCAAGAAGATCAATTCGGCGATCTTCCCCGGCATCCAGGGCGGGCCGCTGATGCACGTCATCGCCGCCAAGGCGGTGGCGTTCGGCGAGGCGCTGCGCCCCGAGTTCAAGCTCTATGCGAAGAACGTGGTGGAGAACGCCAAGGCACTGGCGGAAAACCTGAAGGGCCACGGCTTCGCCATCGTCTCCGGCGGCACCGACACCCACCTCATGCTGGTGGACCTGCGTCCCAAGCGGCTCACCGGCAAGACCTCGGAGAGCGCGCTCGGCCGCGCCCACATCACCACCAACAAGAACGGCATCCCGTTCGATCCCGAAAAGCCGTTCGTGACCTCCGGCATCCGCCTCGGCACCCCGGCCTGCACCACCCGCGGCTTCGGCATCGCCGAGTTCCAGCAGGTGGGCGACCTCATCGCCGAGGTGCTGGGCGTCCTCTCCCAGAAGGGCGTGGAGGAGGATTCCCTGGTGGAGGAGGCGGTGCGGGGCAAGGTGTCGGCGCTGCTGAAGCGCTTTCCCATCTATCCGTGAGCCGGGGTCGGCCGGGAGCCTGAAGCCATGCGGTGCCCTTATTGCGGCAGCCTCGACACGCAGGTGAAGGACTCGCGGCCGACCGAGGACAACACCTCGATCCGCCGCCGCCGCGTCTGCCCGGACTGCGGCGGCCGCTTCACCACCTTCGAGCGGGTGCAGTTGCGCGAGCTCACCGTGGTCAAGCGCTCCGGCAAGCGCGTGCCGTTCGAGCGCGAGAAGCTGGAACGCTCGGTCAAGGTCGCGCTGCGCAAGCGCCCGGTGGACGAGGAGCGGGTGGAGCGCATGATCTCCGGCGTGGTGCGCCAGCTGGAAAGCATGGGCGACACGGACATCACCTCCGAGACCATCGGCGAGATGGTGATGGAGGGCCTCAAGCAGATCGACGACGTGGCCTATGTGCGCTTTGCCTCGGTCTACCGCGATTTCCGCGAGGCCAAGGACTTCGAGAACGCGCTCGCCGAGCTGTCCCACGATGGCGACGCAAGCAGCGCGCGAAAGCCTGAGCCGCAAGGGGAGCCCTAGCCGCGCGGGCGGGAGCGG
>NZ_JBNFNU010000392.1:0-3981 GCF_057364445.1 Xanthobacter sp. BG11Y11_SDJG | reverse complement strand
CGACCCCCGGCGCCGCGCGCGCCGTCGCGGCGCGCTCCGACGTGACCGCGCGCCGGGGTGATCTCCTGGCTCACCCAGGCGACCTTCCTGCTGCAGGATGCCGACCACGATTTCTACCGCCGCTTCATGCGCTCTTTGGCCCGGCAGGTGCGCCAGCTGCGCCGCGCCGCGGGCGAGGCGCCGGACGGCTATCCGCGCCTTCTTTCGCTCTTGGCCCTCACCTTCGCCGGCCTGTGCATGTCCGACCAGGGACGCCTCATGAAGGCGGCCGAGCGGCGCCTCGCCGAGGAGCTGGAGCGCCAGATCCTGCCCGACGGCGGCCCGCTCTCGCGCAATCCCGGCATGCTGATCGACCTGCTGCTGGACCTGCTCCCGCTGCGCCAGGCGTTCGCCGCCCGCAACCTGCCGGCGCCGCCGGAGATGATGAACGCGGTCGACCGGATGATGCCGATGCTGCGCTTCTTCCGGCACGGCGACGGCGCGTTCGCGCACTTCAACGGCATGGGCCACACGGCGGCGGACCAGCTCGCCACCATCCTCGCCTTCGACGACGCGCGCGGCGCGCCGGTGGCGAATGCGCCCTTTAGCGGCTACCAGCGCCTGGAGGGCAAGGGCTGCGTGCTGATCGCCGACACCGGCACGCCGCCGCCGGTGCCGGTGAGCTGGGAGGCGCATGCCAGCTGCCTCTCGTTCGAATTCTCCTCCGGCCGCTGCCGCATGGTGGTCAATTGCGGCGTGCCGGCCACCGGCCGCGATACCTGGCGGCAGGTGGCGCGCGCGACCGCCGCCCATTCCACGGCGGTGATCGCCGACACCTCCTCGTGCCGCTTCCTCCAGAGCGCGCAGGCGAGCCGCATCATGGGCGTGCCGATCATCGCCGGGCCGCGCACCGTGGACGTGCAGCGCGGCGCCCGCTCCGGCGCCGTGGTGATGCGGGCGAGCCACGACGGCTATCTCGCCGCCTTCGGCATCGTCCACCAGCGCTCGTTCCGCCTCGCGGTGGACGGCGGCCGGCTCGACGGCGAGGACGTGTTCCGCGCCGGCGCCGACGGGGCGGCGACGCCGGAAGCGCCCTTCGCCGTGCGCTTCCATCTCCATCCGAGCGTCCGAGTGGAGCGGCTCGACGATCCCCATACCGCCTTGCTCAGCCTTCCCAACGGCGAGGCCTGGGCGTTCGCCGCCCCGCACGTGACCCTGGCGGTGGAGGAGAGCGTCTATCTCGCCGCGCCCGGCGGGCCGCGCCGCACCGCCCAATTGGTGCTCGCCGGCTCCACGGCGCACACGCCGCGCCTGATCTGGACCTTCGTGCGCACCCGCGAGCGGCGACCCCCGCCGCCGGCGCGTCCCCGGCGTCCCGCCCGCTGACGGACGCTTCCGCCCCGGCGCCAATGGTGATAGGCGAGCGGCGATCCGGTGCGCCCCCGGCGTGCCGCAACGTCCTTCGCGCCTCCCCGCTTGCCCGGCCGGTCTCCGGCCGCAGGCGGCGGCGCCACCATCCGGAGCCGCTTATGTCCGCCTATATCCGTCCCGTCACCCGCGCTTTGATCTCGGTGTCGGACAAGACCGGGCTGGTGCCGTTCGCCACCGCCCTCGCCAAGGGCGGCGTGGAGCTGGTGTCCACCGGCGGCACCCGCAAGGCGCTGGCCGACGCCGGCCTCGACGTGAAGGACGTGTCCGACCTCACCGGCTTTCCGGAGATGATGGACGGGCGGGTGAAGACCCTGCACCCGAAGGTGCATGGCGGCATCCTCGCCATCCGCGCCGATGCCGGGCACCAGGCCTCGCTCGCCGAGCACGCCATCGCCCCCATCGACCTGGTGGTGGTCAATCTCTACCCGTTCGAGGCAACGGTGGCGCGCGGCGCCGACTTCGACGAGACCATCGAGAACATCGACATCGGCGGCCCGGCTTTGATCCGCGGCGCCGCCAAGAACCACCACGACGTGGCGGTGGTGGTGGACGCGGCCGACTACGAGGCGGTGCTGAAGGAGATCGCCGAACACGGCGGCACCACGCTGGCGCTGCGCCGGCGTCTCGCCCAGGCCGCCTATGCCCGCACCGCCGCCTATGACGCCGCCATCTCCAACTGGTTCGCCGGCGAATTGAAGCTCGACGCCCCGCCTTATCGCGCCTTCGGCGGCAAGCTTCTGGAGGCGTTGCGCTACGGCGAGAACCCGCACCAGAGCGCGGCCTTCTACGCCTCCGGCGAGAACCGGCTCGGGGTGGCCACGGCGCGCCAGGTGCAGGGCAAGCAGCTTTCCTTCAACAACATCAACGACACCAACGCCGCCTTCGAGGCGGTGGCCGAGTTCCCGCCGGCGCGTACGGCGGCGGTGGTGATCGTCAAGCACGCCAATCCCTGCGGCGTCGCCGAGGGCGCCTCGCTCGCGGACGCCTATCGCAAGGCGCTGGCCTGCGACCCGGTCTCGGCCTTCGGCGGCATCATCGCCGTCAACCGCACGCTGGATGCCGAGGCGCGCGGGCCATGGTGGAGATCTTCACCGAGGTGATCGTCGCCCCCGACGCCACCGAGGAGGCGATCGCCGTGGTGGGCGCCAAGAAGAACCTGCGCCTGCTCATCACCGGCGGCCTGCCGGACCCGCGCGCCGCCGGCCTCGACGTGCGCACGGTCGCGGGCGGGCTCCTGGTGCAGGGCCGCGACAATGCCAGCGCCGACGACGTGGAGCTGAAGGTGGTGACGAAGCGCGCGCCGAGCGCGCAGGAGCTGGCAGACCTGCGCTTGCCTTCCGGGTCGCCAAGCACGTGAAGTCGAACACCATCGTCTATGCCAAGGACGGCGCCACGGTGGGCATCGGCGCCGGGCAGATGAGCCGGGTGGATTCGGCGCGCATCGCCGCCCGCAAGGCCGAGGACGCGGCCGAGGCGGCGGGCCTGCCCGAACCGCTGACGAAGGGCTCGGTGGTGGCGTCCGACGCCTTCTTCCCGTTCGCGGACGGGCTGCTCGCGGCGGTGGCGGCGGGCGCGACGGCGGTGATCCAGCCGGGCGGCTCCATGCGCGACCAGGAGGTGATCGACGCCGCCGACGCCGCCGGCCTCGCCATGGTGTTCACCGGCGTGCGCCACTTCCGCCACTGAGCGGCGGGCGCGCTCCGAGGTCATGCCCGGCCCGCGTGCCGGCCTCGCCGTGCCGGTTCAGCCTTCGGTGAGCTGGCGGATGATGCGCCGCGACAGGTAGTGCGGGCCCTCGAACACGTAGGTCTCGATGCCGCGATAGGTGTCGAGCTGGGGCCTCAGTTCCTGCGCGGTTGCGGCCCTCAGGCCGCCGGAGCCGTCCGGGCGGAATGCCTCGGCGATCAGGATGACGCGCTCCGGCCCGAGCCGCACCCGCATCGCCTCCACATACTGGCGGGCGGATTCGGCGGTGCGCATGTGGCCGCCGAGGCCGTCCTGCAGCATCACGCCCACGTCCTTCGGCAGGAAGCTCGCCAGCCAGTCGCCGAGCGCGGCGCCGCCGACATTGGAATTGTCGTAGCAGCTCACCCAGAGCGGCCGCGGGATGTCGGCGAGCAGCGGCCCCATCTGCGCGGCGTCCTGCCAGGTGGGGTCGATCTCCACCGGGAAGTAGAAGGCGGACGGCTTGAACGGCAGCCGGGCGCGCGCGACCTTGGCCGAGAGCGCGGCGAGCTTTGCCACATCGCGCCGGGCATTGGGCTCGTTGCCGTAGGAGGCGAGGCCCATGACGATCTTCTTGGCCCAGGGCTCGCGCTGGATGCGGCGCCAGTTGGGCGCGTCCTCGATGGTGGGCAGGTCGAGCAGGTTGGGGATGAAGGACACCCCGTCCAGCACCGACCATTGCAGCATCAGCGTGTGGGCGCCAAGCCGCTCCCACTCGCCGTGCGGGTCCAGCATGGAGGCGAGCAGCTGCCAGACAATGCCGTCCATCAGGTCCCGCGTGGGCAGGTCGATGCTGGCGGTGGGTCTCCGAGCCGGGCTCCGCCGGCGGCGCGCGGCGGTTGCGGT
>NZ_JBNFNU010000391.1:0-3994 GCF_057364445.1 Xanthobacter sp. BG11Y11_SDJG | reverse complement strand
GCAGCGTCGCATGCACGTCGCCCCAGCGCCGCGTGAGCGCGCCGTAGAAGGCGCGCCCCTTCACGATCGCGAGACTAGAGCCCGAAGGCGGCGATGGCGCCCGTAGGCGGCGATCTCCACCCCGTTCATGGCGCGCGCATGCTCACCGCCGTCGCATTGAGCACCAATGCCAGGATGCCGACGAACAGGATGGCGGCGACCGCCTGCACCAGGCCGGCGGCGAGCGAGAGCAGCGCGCCGCGCCTCAGCGTGCCGCCATCGGCCAGCAGATAGGAGGAGATGACCGCCTTGCCGTGCCCCGGCCCCGCGGCGTGGAACACGCCATAGGCGAAGGACAGGCCGGCGAGCAGCCAGAAGGCATGCCCGTCCGCCTTGGCGGCGCGCACCGCCTGGACCAGCGCGCGGTAGAATTCCGCCTGCTTGGCAAGGATGAAGCCGGTGATGCCCGAGGGGGGCGCCGCGGCCGGCGCGCCGATCCCGAACGGCGAGGTCTTCGGCCCGGTGCCGAGCGCCTGGGCGAGGGCGGGTTCCGCCGCGGCAAGAACCAGCAGGCCGCCGCCCAGCGCCGCGCCTACGAGGAGCGCGCGCCCGAGCGGACCGAGGCGAGGCCTCACCGGCAGTTCACCTTGATCTTGTCCGCGAACTGGGCGCCGTAGTCCGAGCCGGCCGTCAGGTTGGTGAAGAAGCTCTCGGAGAGCGTGGTGCTCGGCCCCGACCCCGGCGTCGGCGAGATCGCCTCGGCGCTGCATCCCGCGGGGGCGCCGGCGGACGACAGGGGATTCTTCTCGGCGAAGGAGAAGGAGACGAAGATGGTGGGATCGTAGATGTCGAAACTCAGGCTCTTGGCAGCGATGGGCGTCTTCAGCGGCAGCGTGAAGTGGAGCGTCAGAGTTTCATTCTCGTAGGTAAGATAATAGTCAACCGGGTCCTTGAAGGCGATCTTGGCGGTGGCCGTCTTGCCCTTCACGAAGTAGTCGTACTCCTTCAGGGAGGTGACATTCACCTCGGCGAGCGGCTTCAGCACGTCGTCGCCATAGGTGCCGTCCTTCTGCTTCGCCATGCCCTGGAGCGCAAAGGCGCTGAAGGCGTCGTCGAAGGTCCAGGCCTGCTTGAGGGCGGTCAGCTTGCCGTCGGCGAACACCAGTTCGGTCTTCGTCGTCACCCACACATGGGGGTGCGCCTCGGCGCGGGCCGACAGCCCGAGGAGGAATGCGAGGCAGAACGCGAATCGCAGAAGGCGCATGGCGGCTCCGGTTGGCTGCACATGCCTCGCTTGCGACTTCGGCGGAATGGTGGCGGCGGCCGGCGGATGCACGCTGCGCCACCGTCCTGTGCGACCGTTTGGTTCAGAAGGGGTGAACCCCTCGCCCCGCGGGATCAGCCCTGCGCGAGCATGGCGCGCAGCTCCGCCTCGAAGGCGGGGGCGATGTCCTCGCGCGAGAGCGCGTAGGCGACGTTCGCCATGAGGAAGCCGATCTTCGAGCCGCAGTCATAGATCGCGCCGTCGAAGGTGACGGCATAGAACGGCTCGCGCTCCATCAGCTTGAGCATGGAATCGGTGAGCTGGATCTCGCCGCCGGCGCCGGTCTCCTGGCTCGCCAGCAGGTCGAAGATGCCGGGCTGGAGGATGTAGCGGCCGGAGATGGCGAGGTTGGAGGGCGCGGTGCCGGCCTTCGGCTTCTCGACCATCTTCTCGATGGCGTGCACGCCAGGCGCCGCCTCGGCGCCCTTGCCGACGATGCCGTACTGGTGGGTCTGGTCGTCCGGCACCTCGTAGACCGCGATCATGTTGCCGCCGGTCTTCTCATAGGCCTCCACCATGGCGCCGAGGCAGCCCTTGCCGTTGCCATTGCCATTGCCGGGCTTGGCCATGTGGAGCATGTCCGGCAGCAGCAGCGCGAACGGCTCGTCGCCGATGATGTCGCGCGCGCACCACACCGCATGGCCGAGGCCGAGCGGCAGCTGCTGACGCGTGAAGGAGGTAGTGCCGGCCTTCGGCGTGTCGCGGTCGAGCTGTTCCAGCTCCTTGGTCTTGCCGCGCTCCTCCAGCGTGCGCTCCAGCTCGAACTGGCGGTCGAAATGGTCTTCGATCACCGCCTTGTTGCGGCCGGTGACGAACACGATGTGCTCGATGCCCGCCGCCCGCGCCTCGTCCACCACGTGCTGCACCACGGGACGGTCGACGACGGTCAGCATCTCCTTCGGCACCGCCTTGGTGGCGGGCAGGAAGCGCGTGCCGAGGCCGGCGACGGGCAGGATCGCTTTGCGGATGGGCTTGGCCATGAATGAGGGTCCGTCTGTTCTTTCCGGAGCGCGGCGATGCCTAGCACAAATCCGTGAGGGTTCGGCAAGGAATGCCGGGGGGAGGCGGCGGGTTCCCACGCGGGATGCGCCAAAGTGCAGCGCAGCATGTTCCCTGTGCCGGCGCAACGTCGAAGACGGACCTCATTCACGCCGGGTGCACGCCGGCACCGTGGAATGCGGGAGCGCGGTCGTGAGCCTGCGTTTCGCAGATCGCCCGCGGCGCAGGGCAGGACGGTCGCTCCCAAAATCTTGCCTTACGTTAACCGTGGCGCAACCATATTGCGCCCCCATAGGTCCCGCCGGGCCGCGCGCATTGCGCCGCCGGTCCGCGCAGGGAGACTTCGGGACGGCCGGAGCGCCGGATAAGGATGAGAGCCATGGCTTCGAGAACACCCCTGAACGCCACCGGCGTGATGCTGGCGCTCGCGGCGGCCTGCCTCATCACACCCGCCGCCGCGCAAGCGCAGACCACGGGCTCCATCGACCCCTCGGGCCAGACCCGCTTCGTGCATCCGGACATGGCGCCGGAGGTGATCGCCCGTGCCGAGGCGAACTTCCCCAACTGCATCCGCGCCATGTGGCCGGAGGCGCAGGCGCGTGGCGTCAGCCGCCAGACCTTCGAGCGCTACACCAGCCGGCTTCAGCCGGACATGCGCATCATGACCTTTCTCGACACGCAGCCGGAATTCTCCAAGCCGGTCGGCGACTATGTGAACATGCTGGTCACCGAGTTCCGGGTGAAGAAGGGCCGGGAGGTGCTGGAGCGCTATAAGCCGATCTTCGACCAGGTGGAGAAGGCCTATGGCGTCGACCGCTACGCGGTGGCGGCCATCTGGGGAATCGAATCCACCTATGGCGATCCCAAGGGCACCGGCTCGCGCTCGGTGCTCACCTCCACCGCCACGCTCGCCTGCATCGGCCGGCGGCAGGACTATTTCCGCGGCGAGTTCCTGGCGACCCTTCAGATCCTCCAGAGCGGCGACGTGTCGAACGACCACCTCACGGGCTCCTGGGCGGGCGCCTTCGGGCCGACCCAGTTCATGCCCACCTCGTTCCAGCAGTTCGCGGTCGACTTCGACCGCGACGGCAAGCGCGACGTGGTGACCTCGATCCCCGACATCATCGCCTCCACCGCCAACAACCTGAAGCTGGATGGCTGGCAGTTCGGCAAGACGTGGGGCTATGAGGTGGTAGTGCCGGACGGCTTCGACTACCGCCTGGCACGGCGCGAGCTGAAGCAGCCGATCGCGAAATGGGCGGCGCTCGGCATCACCCGTCCCGGCGGCCGGGCCTTCCCGCGCGGCGCCGACGAGGCCTATCTGCTGCTGCCGGCGGGCGGCGACGGGCCGGGCTTCCTGATGGTCGAGAACTTCGACGTCATCCGCAAGTACAACCCCGCCGACGCCTACGCCCTGGCCATCGGCCATCTCGCCGACCGCCTGCGCGGCTTCGGCGGCTTCGCCCAGGCCTGGCCGAAGGAGGCCCGTGGCCTCTCGCGCGGCGAGCGGGTGGAGATCCAGCAGCGTCTCACCCAGAAGGGCTACAACGTCGGCAATCCCGACGGCATCATCGGCACCCAGACCCGGGTGGCGATCCAGGAGTTCCAGGCGCGCGCGGGCCTGCGCGCCGACGGCTACCCCCAACACCAAGCTGCTCGACGCCCTGCGGCGCTGAGCGCGGCCGTCCGCCC
>NZ_JBNFNU010000390.1:0-4006 GCF_057364445.1 Xanthobacter sp. BG11Y11_SDJG | reverse complement strand
CCCGTCCTGCGCGCCCCGCCGGGGGCGCGGCGACGCGCCGGCCGTCCGCGTCGAGCAGATACAGGAAGTCGAGCCCGAGCGCGCGCCGGCGCGTCTCCAGGAACTGCGCCATCGCCGCCACGTCGCCCGTCCGCGCCACCTCGGCGAAGGCCACCGAATCGCCCAGCGCATGCAGCTTCTCGTCGGAGCGCTCCATGAGGCGGTCGAGGTACTGGCGGGCGATGGTGAGGTCGCCCGTCACCTTCGCGATCAGGAGGTTGTCGAACTGCTTCGTCCACCACGTCACCACCAGCGCCAGCACCGCCGGCAGGATGAGGAGCGTCGGCAGGAGGGCGATGGCGAGCAGGCGCGCCCGGACCGAGCGCAGGCGCCGCATGATCCCGCCGGCGGCGACCGGATCGGCGACCTCAGCCATTCCAGGCCTTCAGCTTCCGGTCCAGCGTCTTGCGCGAGACGCCGAGGCGCGCGCCGCCTCCGCGCGGTTGCCGCCGGCCTCGCCGAGCACCTTGAGCATGTGCGCCTTCTCCACCGCGTCGAGCGCCTGGGGGAAGGCCTCTTCGTCCTCGCGGGCATCGTCCGGCACCACGTCGCGGGGAAAGTCGCCGAGGATCAGCGAGCGTTCGATCACGTTGCGCAGCTCGCGCACATTGCCGGGCCAGGGGTAGCGCGCGAGCGCGCCGAGCACGCCTTCGGTGAGGTCGAGCGGGGCGACGCCGAGCTGGGCACTCAGCCCGGCGACGAACAGGCGCGCCAGAGGCGGCACGTCCTCCGGGCGCTCGCGCAGCGGCGCGAGGTGGATGTTCACCACGTTCAGCCGGTAATAGAGGTCCTGCCGGAAGCGGCCGGCCGCCACCTCGCCGGTCAGGTTGGCATTGGTGGCGGCGACCAGGCGCACATCCACCGGGATCTCGCGCTCGGCGCCCACCGGGCGGACCTTCTTGTCCTCGATCACGCGCAGCAGCTTGGACTGCATGGCGGGCGGCAGCTCGCCCACCTCGTCGAGGAACAGCGTGCCGCCCTGGGCATAGAAGAACAGCCCCTCGCGCGAGGAGGCGGCGCCGGTGAACGCGCCCTTCAGGTGGCCGAACAGCTCGCTCTCGATGATGTCGGGGGCGATGGCCGCGCAGTTCACCGGCACGAACGGCTTGCCGGCGCGCGGGGACAGCGCGTGCAGCGCGCGCGCCGTGATCTCCTTGCCGGTGCCGGATTCGCCCGTCACCAGCACCGTGGTGGGCATCGGCCCGAGACGCTCGATCATGGCGTGCACGGCGCGGGTGGCCCTGCTTTCCCCCGCCATCATGTGCGCTGCGGCGCCGGGCAGCGCGTCGAGCGCGCGGCGCAGCACGAAATTCTCGCGCATCAGCCGGCCCCGGTCGAGACAGCGGGCAATGGCGTTGAGGATCTGGTTGGAGCGGAACGGCTTCAGCACGAAGTCCGCCGCCCCGGCGCGCAGCGCCTTGATGGCGGTGTCGAGGTCGGCAAACGCGGTGATGAGGATCACCTCGCGGTAGAAGCCCGATCCGCGCAGGTCCTCCAGCCATTCGAGGCCGGTGCGCCCCGCCATCACGTTGTCGAGGATGATGAGGTCGAAGGGCGTCGCCTCGAGCAGGCGCGAGGCGCTCGCCACGTCGCCGGCCTCGGCCACGTGGCGGCAGCGGCTGGCGAGCATCCGCACGAGGAAGTTCCGCATCCCCGGTTCGTCGTCCACCACGAGGATGGAGGCGCCGGCGAGATGCGGGCTGAAGGCGATGTCCTCGGGGGCGTCGGCGGACGCGGCGGGGGTGTTCATGGGCTCCGGAACCGTCGATCTCGGACCCTCGTCGTCACGCGACAAAGGTCGTCCTCAAAAGACGATCAGCCCGGGCCTGAACGCGGCGGGGGTCTCGCCCTTCCTCCCGATGCCGCGGGGCCCCGCGCGGGGCGCGGTCCGGCGGCATCGCCACAATCAATCGCGCAAATCGGACCCGTGATCAAACGGCAAAGGCGCGCGTCCCGCCTCGCCGGGAGGACGGGACGCGCAAGGCGGCCGCCGGGAGGCCCGCGACCGGATCACTGGAACAGGATCACCGCCTTCTGCAGCGTGATCCACACGCCCCACGCCAGAGGCAGGCCGACCGCGAGCCAGGCCGCGACCACGAGGGCGAGCGGCGTCGAACCGGCGGCGACCGGGGTGGAGGTGGTCCCGGCGGAGGCGGAGACGCCGTCCTTCGCCTCCTCCTCGAAGTCCTCGAAGTCGGCGTGCACCGCCTCCTCCCTGGCTGCCTTGGCGGCGGCGCCGGGCTTCCTCAGCTCGCCGTCGCTCATGTAGAGATGCTCGGCCACCGGCTTCACCAGCAGGTTGACGACGAGCCCGAGCACCAGCAGGCCGGCGAGAATGTACATGGTCTGGTCGTACGCGGCCTCGCGCGGGATGCCGGAGGCGATCTGGTATTCGCGCAGATAGTTCACCAGCACCGGGCCGATGATGCCGGCGGTGGCCCAGGCGGTGAGCAGCCGGCCGTGGATGGCGCCCACCATGTGGGTGCCGAAGATGTCGGCGAGATAGGCCGGGATGGTGGCGAAGCCGCCGCCATACATGGAGAGGATGATGCAGAAGGCGGCGACGAACAGCACCACCGAACCCATGTGCGCCGTGGTCGGCACCAGCGCGTAGAGCGCGAAGCCCAGTACGAAGAACACCACATAGGTCATCTTGCGCCCGAGCCGGTCGGAGAACGACGCCCAGGCGAAGCGCCCGCCGATGTTGCACAGGCTCAGCAGGCCGGTGAAGCCGGCGGCGATGGCGGCGATCTGCGCCTTCTGCGCCGCGTCGAGCTGCGAGAAGGTGAGGTCGAGGCCGATCAGCCGGCCGCCGAACACCTCCTGCATCATGGGCGAGGCCATGCCGATGACGCCGATGCCGGCCGACACGTTGAGGCACAGGACTGCCCACAGCAGCCAGAATTGCGGCGTCTTCCACGCCACGTCGAGATGCACGTGGCGGTGGGTGACGAGCGCGTTGGCGGCCGGCTTCGGCGGCGTCCAGCCCTTCGGCGCCCAGCCCTCGCGCGGCACCCGGTAGCCGAGCGCGCCGCCCACCATGAAGACGAAATAGAGGGCGGCCATCACCAGGAAGGTCTGCCATACGCCCACCGAGGTCGGCGTGGCGAAATGCTGCATCAGCATGTTGGCGAGCGGGGCGCCGATCATGGCACCGCCGCCGAAGCCCATGATGGCCATGCCGGTGGCCATGCCGCGCCGGTCGGGGAACCATTTGATGAGGGTGGAGACCGGCGAGATGTAGCCGAGGCCGAGGCCAATGCCGCCGATCACGCCGGAGCCGAGCCACAGCATCCAGATCTGATGCAGGTAGACGCCCAGCGCCGAGATGACGAGGCCGCCGCACCAGCAGAAGGCGGAGACGAGGCCCGCCTTGCGCGGACCGGCATGCTCCAGCCAGCCGCCCCAGATGGCTGCGGAGGAGCCGAGCAGCACGAAGAACAGCGTGTACATCCAGCCGAGCGAGGAGATCTGCCAGTCGCAACTGGTAGCGAAGATGGCGGCGACCGCGCCCATGTCGGCCGGGCAGGCGATGGGCTTTGTGATGCCCACGGCGCGCGAGAGCGGCAGCCAGAACACGCTGAAGCCGTAGGCCATGCCGATGCACAGATGGATGGCGAGGGCGGCGGGCGGGACCAGCCAGCGGTTGAAACCGGCCGCTGCGACGGTGCGCTCGCGGCTGAGGAACGGCGGCGGCGCCAAAGTGGTGACGGACATGTCTCCTCCTGCTTTTCTTGCTTGGCGCGGACCTGAAGTCGCACGCTGCACCGTCGCCTAAGCAAGGGCAGGGCCAGAGATTTTCCCGCGATAGATCAAGGAAATCGCGCCATTCGCGACAGCCATGGTGGACATTTTGTCCCGGCCCCGGCGGCCGCGGGACGGCGGTGATGGACAAACGCGCCCACCCCGACCGGCCCGAGCACGCCGCCCGCTTGCGAGCGCCTCAGCCGCCGCGGCGCCAGGCGGA
>NZ_JBNFNU010000389.1:0-4006 GCF_057364445.1 Xanthobacter sp. BG11Y11_SDJG | reverse complement strand
CGCCATCCGCGGCGGCACGGCGGGCGGCAGGGCGTCGAGCACCCACCACACCAGACCGCCCACGAGCAGGGGCCGCGCCCCGCCCCGCCGAAACCCACCGCGAACGGCACCCAGGCGCGCGACTTCAGGCTGCGCCCGCAGAAGGGACAATGGGCCTCCTCGGGATAGACCTGAGCCCCGCAGCCGGGGCAGAAGTCCGATCTCGAGTCCATAAGCACGCCTCCGGACGCTGGAACCACCGTGCCGAGCCGGAGCGCCCGGCACGCAAGAGGGCGCCCTTTAGCAGACCATTGTGGCGGTTCCTATTGCGGATTGCCGAAATTGAGCGGCGGCGGCGGCGGCATGTCGAGGCCCGGCGACAGGTTGTCGAACTGCTGCTGGATCTGCTTCTGGTCCAGCTGCACGCCGCCCGACTTGTAGTGCGTCACCATGCCGGGGAAGAGGATAATGAGCGCCACCATGATGAGCTGGATGAACACGAACGGCACGGCGCCCCAATAGATCTGGCCGGTCGTCACCGGCTCCATCCTCTTGCCGGTGACGCGGTCGACATAGGGCACCTTGGCTGCCACCGAGCGCAGGAAGAACAAAGCGAAGCCGAACGGCGGGTGCATGAAGGAGGTCTGCATGTTCACCGCCAGCATCACGCCGAACCAGATCAGATCGATGCCGAGCTTGTCGGCCGCGGGCCCGAGCAGCGGGATGATGATGAAGGCCAGCTCGAAATAGTCGAGGAAGAAGGCGAGCACGAACACCAGCGCGTTGACCGCCACGAGGAAGCCCACCTGCCCGCCGGGCAGCGAGACCAGGAGCTCCTCCACCCACAGGTGCCCGTCCACGCCGTAGAAGGTCAGCGAGAACACGCGCGCGCCGAGCAGGATGAACAGCACGAAGGCGGAGAGCTTGGCGGTGGAATAGGTCGCCTGGCGCAGCAGGTCGAACTTCAGCCGGCCGCGCGCCAGTGCCAGCGCCAGCGCGCCGACCGAGCCCATGGCGCCGCCCTCCGTGGGGGTGGCGACGCCGATGAAGATGGTGCCCAGCACGAGGAAGATCAGCGCCAGCGGCGGCACCATCACGAACACCACCTGCTCGGCGAGCTTGGAGAGCAGGCCGAGCCGGAACACGCGGTTGAGCACGGCGATGACGAAGGCGAGGCCCACCGTCGCCGACATGGTCAGCACCACGAAGTCGGCGCCGAACTTCACGCCGCTCTCCCACATCGTGAAGATGCCGATGGCGATGGCGAGCGCGAGGGTGATGAACAAGGACGGCGTCAGCAGCTTCGCCGCCCCCGACAGCACGACATACAGCAGCAGGAAGGCGACGACGCCCCAGGCGAGCGTGTTGGCGATGCCGGGCAGCAGGTCCGCCGTCAGCCCCGGCAGGGAGCCGGTGGCGATCAGATAGGCGAAGCCCGCCGCGGCGACCGCGCCGAGCACGCGCGCGGGCGCGACTTCTGGTCGGGATCACGCAGGGTCTGCGCCTCCAGCGGCAGGCCGGGCGCCGCGCCGGGGAAGAGGGTCGAGACGAGGAAGATGTAGCCGGCATAAAGGCTGGCCAGGATCAGCCCCGGCAGGAAGGCGCCCTCATACATGTCGCCCACCGAGCGGTTCAGCTGGTCGGCCATGACGATGAGCACGAGCGAGGGCGGGATGATCTGCGCCAGCGTTCCGGACGCCGCGATGACGCCGGAGGCGACGCGCCGGTCGTAGCCGTAGCGCAGCATGATGGGCAGCGAGATCAGGCCCATGGAGATCACCGAGGCGGCACCACGCCGGTGGTGGCGGCGAGCAGCGCGCCGACGAAGATCACCGCATAGGCAAGGCCGCCGCGGATCGAGCCGAACACTTGGCCGATGGTGTCGAGCAGGTCCTCGGCCATCCCCGAGCGTTCCAGGATCAGGCCCATGAAGGTGAAGAACGGCACCGCGAGCAGCACCTCGTTGTTCATGGTGCCGTAGACGCGCTCGGGCAGCGCCTGGAGGAAGGAGGGCTCGAACAGGCCGAGCCAGATGCCGACCAGACCGAAGATCAGGCCGTTGGCGGCCAGCGAGAAGGCCACCGGGTAGCCCAGCAGCAGGAACACCACGAGCGCGCCGAACATGATCGGCGCCATATTGTGGATGAACCAGCCGCGGAAGCCGGGCTCGGCCGCGAACGCCATGTCCGGGGCGAGCGCGAGCAGGAGGCCGAGGGCGAGCGCCAGCGCGGCGAGCGGGAAGCGGATCTTCATCTCTGCCTCACTCGCCGCGGGTGCCGGGGACGGTCTTGGAACTGCCGGGCACTTCGGCCTCGGCCAGCAGGCGCTCGGCTTCCGCCGCCAGCGCCGCGTGGCTGCCGCCCGATCCCTCGTGGGGGTCCTCCATCCGGCCCGTGAAGATGGCGACGCGCTTGATCAGCTCGGAGAAGCCCTGCAGCGTCAGGAAGAAGAATCCGAGCGGCACCAGGAACTTGGCGGGCCACTGCGGGAGGCCGCCGGCGTTCAGCGACTGCTCGTTGATCTCGAACGAGGTCAGGAAGAAGGGCCAGGAGGTCCACAGCAGCAGGATCGAGAAGGGCAGAAGGAAAAACACGTGGCCGAAGATGTCGATGCCGTCGCGCACCCGCTTGCGCAGGTGGGAGTTCACGATGTCGATGCGGATGTGCTCGTTGTCCATCAAGGTCCACGAGGCGCACAGAAGGAACACCGCCGCGAACAGCACCCATTGCAGCTCCAGCCAGGAGTTGGAGCTGTAGTCGAACACTTTGCGCACCACCGCATTGATGGCGGAAACGAAGATGGCGACGACGATGAGCCAGGATGCGGCCTTGCCGATGCGCGCGTTGACGGCATCGACGGCTCGGGCGAATGCGAGCAGCATGGACATGATGAAACGATCCCTCGGAGCGCCAGCGGCTCGGGCCGCTCTTATGGGACCGCCCATGGCCATCCCGATTTGAGCCGGCACCATAGGGGAGAATGCGCAGGGTTCAAGGGGTGGACCGGACGCGCGCAGGCCCCGCAAGGCCTTCCCGGCGCTTGCCGCAGCGCATCTGCGACCAAAGTCGAAGCTGTGAAACCGCGATGACACAACGTCATCGCCCCGGGGACGACCCCGCGGCCTCACAAGCGGGACGGCCTCGCGGCGACGATGCCCGCGCGCCTCACCCCTCCGGCGCCTCCAGGATGGGATCGTACTGGCTGGCGTCGAAGCCGAGCACGGCGAAGGACTGCGCCATGTGCGGCGGCAGCGGCGCGGAGACGTCGATCACGCCCTGGCCGCGCGGATGCGGGATGATGAGGCGGCGGGCGAGCAGGTGCAGGCGGTTCTGCAGGCCGCCGGGCAGCTCCCAGTTCTCGATGTCGAAATATTTCGGATCGCCGACAATGGGATGGCCGATGTGGGCCATGTGGGCGCGCAATTGGTGGGTGCGGCCCGTCACCGGCTTCAGCGACAGCCAGGCGAGCTTCTGCGCCGCCTGGTCCACCACCGCATAATAGGTCACGGCGTGGCTCGCCTCGTCCTCGCCATGGCGGGCGACGCGCATCTTCTCCTCTTCCTCGTCGCGGGCGAGATAGGTGGAGATGCGGCCCTGGCGCGGCTTCGGCACGCCCGGCACCAGCGCCCAATAGACCTTGCGGGCTTCGCGGGAGCGGAAGCTCTTGGCCAGCACCGAGGCGGCGAGCCGCGACTTCGCCACCAGCAGGCAGCCGGAGGTGTCCTTGTCGATGCGGTGGACCAGGCGCGGCTTCTGGCCGTCCTTGTCGCGCATCGCTTCCAGCAGCCCGTCCACATGGCGGTAGGTGCCGGAACCGCCCTGGACGGCGAGGCCGAAGGGCTTGTTCATCACCATCACGTCCTTGTCCTCGTAGAGGATCAGGGACTTCAGGAAGGCGAGGTCGTCGTTTGCCTTGCCCTGGGCCTTGCCTTGGGCCTTGCCCGGCGCCTTGGCCGGTCCCTTGCCGGGCCCCAGGGCCGGTTCGGCGCCGCCTGGCCCCTTCGCGCCGGCATGCCCGGCGCCCGGCG
>NZ_JBNFNU010000388.1:0-4008 GCF_057364445.1 Xanthobacter sp. BG11Y11_SDJG | reverse complement strand
TCGATCGCGGGCGCCGCCGGCGCGGGCTCGGCCTGCTGCGGCACGCCGGGATCGAGCACCATGAACTGGGTGCGCTCGCCATCGCACACCGGGCAGCGCCAGTGGTCCGGCAGCGCCGCGAACGGCGTGCCGGGCGGCACGTCCCAGGTGTCGCAGCCTTGCGCCGGGTCGTAGAGGTGCCAGCAGATCTTGCACTCCAGCCGCGCGGTGGGCGCGAGGCGGGCGTTGTCGCCCATATAGGAGCCTTCGAAGCCGCGATGCAGGTTCATGATGCCCCCCGCCGTCACGAGATCGCCGCCAGCACCTCAGCGAGGCGCTCGGCGGAATCGGCGATGTCCTCGGGCGCGGCCAGCGCCACCTCCGGCACGTCCGAGACCTCGATGGTGTCGAGGATCAGCATGTCGGTGGAATTGTAGTAGCGCACGCGCCAGACATCGCGCGTCGCGGTGGCGTCGATGCGGCAATTGCCGTAGCCGCGCGAGAGGATGGTGGTCGCGCCCTCGCCCAGCGTCCGCTCGATCAGCGCCAGGTCCTCCGGTGTGTGCGGCAGCAGCGAGAGGTTGATGATGTGGGGCGCGTCGCCCGGCGCCCGCGCGCCGGAGCGGTGGGCGATCTCCACCAGCAGCGGCGGGGCGTTGAAGATGCCGGGCATCGGCCGCTCCAGCGCCGCAAGGTCGATCTCCCAGCGCGCCGGGAAGGCGCGCAGCAGCGCCCCCTTCGGAAAACGCGCCCACCTCCACCCGCTCCGTGCCGTCGGCGCCGCGCAGGCGCCAGACGCCGGCGAAGGTCGCTTCCTGGATCTCCACGGCGCGGCCCTCGCCTGCGACCTTCACCGCCACCTCGCCCTCGCCCAGAGTCTCGTTCACCAGCGCCCGGTTGGCGGCGTCCAAATGGGCGAGCGCGACGGTGGCGGTGGTGCCCGGCCGCCAGTCGCGCAGCGCCTGGAGGATATCGGCCACCGCCTTCAGCGCGGGAGCGAAGCGGACGGCGTCTTCCACCTCGGGCAGGTGGGCCGAGAAGGTGCGCATGCCCGAGGGCAGCGGCAGGTATTCGAGGCCGTCGTCGGCGCCGATCTGGCTGCCGGGGCCGAAGCCGACCGGCGGCTGGGTGGCGAAGGGGCTGGAGGGCATCGCTCGGTCCTCAGTGGGTCGCGGGGACGGGGGCAGCGAGGACGGCGCCAAGCCGGGCGAGATACTCGTCCCAGTCGCGCATGCGGGCGACCGAGCCGATCACCTCGCCGCGCCGCACCACCACGAGCGCCGGCACGGCGAGCTGGTGCTTGTCGCGCAGGGCCGCTTCCAGCTTCGCCCCGGCCACCGCGCCGCCGATCTGCACCGCGCCGCCGAGCGCGGCGATCAGCTCCGGCAGCACCACGGCGATGTCGGGGGTTTCGAGGTGCGCCTTGCCGTGCGCGGGCAGGAACAGGAAATGGTCGCGCGGATCGAGCCCGGCCAAAGCGTCGCCGGTCTCGACGAGCGGATAGTTCCGCTCCTCGATCAGCCGCCGCACCAGCGGGTGGAGCGCGGCGCCGGCGCTTGCGGGGGGGCGCGGGGATATCGAGGGCGCTCATCAGGCTTCCTTTCGGCCGGCGGCAAAGGCGGCGGCGAGATGGGGCGGCAGCGCGGGCTCGCGTGCCGCGAGGTCGGCGAAAGCGGCGTCGATGAGGGCGGCGTCGGCGGTGCCCGCCATCAGCGCTGCGACACCTTCGAGCGCCGCGGCGACAAGCCGGGCCTCCTCGGCGTCCATGAGCCGGCGCGCGGCACCCTGGAAGACGAGGACATGGTCGCCGGGCGCGGCCTCCGGCACCAGCGACAGGTCTACGGTCTCGACCCGGCCGGCGGCGTCGGCGCAGCAGGCGGACAGCCCGTCGGCATCAAGGACGCGCATGGGGGTGCCGATGCACATGGCCGCTCAGCCCCGCGCGCCGGAAAGGACGCGCGGATCGCCGATGCGGCACGCCTCCTCGGCCGAGGGCCGGCCGGCCTCGTAGGGCGCGCGGGCCACCGCCTGGGTGATGAGGGCGTCGCGGCCTGGCGCCAAGCGGGGCGTCGGATGGACACCGAAGTCGCGCGCCAGCACGGCCAGCACCTCGGCCGCCGCGTCCGGCACCTTCGCGGCGACGATGTCGGTGAGGCCGCCGCCGTAATCGTCCAGCAGCGCCGGCTGCACGCCCACCAGCACCATGCGGCGCGGCGTGTGCCCGCGCAGCGCCAGGAGCGCCAGAATCTCCTGGAAGCCGGTCTGGTGCAGGCTCACCTTGCGGGCGGCAAGCACGGCGGGAACGTCGGCGTCGGCGAGGATGTGGAGGGTGCCGGGGGGAAGGCCGTAATCCACCGCGTCGACGATCACGACGCCGCCGGCCTCCTCCAGGTAAGGCAGGAGGTAGAGTCCCTGTGTGCCGCCGTCGAGCAGGCTGACACGCGCGGGAAAATCATGGCTGGCATGAAGGGCCTCGACCACCCGCACGCCGAAGCCCTCGTCGGCCCACAGGATATTGCCGATGCCGAGCACGAGTATGCGCTCGCCGTCCATGGGCGCCTTCCTCCCTCGCACGTTTCCTCCGGCGGTCTGCCGCCGCCTGTCTGGAACTCCTCAATTCAAGGAGCGTGCCACCGGCCTCCCGCGCACGCGTCCAGACCGCAAAGCGTTGGTATCGGCTGCCAGCCTTCCACGGCAGGGCACGGGCGACGCGGGCCAATATGGAAGGATACTAATCAAAACAGCGCTGTGATGGAAAGCTGCAAGCCGATCAGCGCTCAGGTACCGGCGCTTGGTCCCGCTTCCTGGGCCGGCAAAGAAAAGGCCCGCCGGGGTGGCGGGCCTCGTTGTCCAGTGAAGCGATCGGCGTGCCTTCCGGCGGCCGGGCGGCCGTCCGCGCGGCGCTATTTCGCGAGACCCATGTCCTTGAGCACCTCGCCGGCCTCCTTGTCGTCCTTGGCCATGAACACCTTCAGATCGGCGGCATTCATATAGACCGCGCCGAAGCCGCGGTTCTTCATGAAGCCCTGAAACTCGCTGCTCTCGAAGATCTTCTTGAAGGCCGCCTCGTACTTCTGGGCGATGTCGGTCGGCATGCCCTTGGGCCCGACCATGGCGCGCCACAGGCCGAGGGTCCAGTCGGAGTTCACCGCTTCCTTCAGCGTCGGCACGTCGGGCGCCACCGGCGAGCGCTTGCCATCCATGTAAGCGAGGGTGCGCACGCGCCCGGCCTTGGTCAGCGCGTCGGCCTCCGGCAGCGAGCAGGAGACGAACTCGATGCCGCCGCCGGCGAGGTCGGTCAGCGAGGTCGCGGCGCCGGTCGCCGGCACCCATGTGACGGTGCTGGGATTGATGCCGAGCGAGCGCAGCATGCCGGCCATGGCGAGATGCCAGCCGCCGCCCTGGCCGGCCCCCGACGAGGTGATCTTGCCGGGATTGGCCTTGATGGCCGCGATCAGGTCCGCCATCGTCTTGTACTTGGAGTCGCCCTTCACGTGGATGGCGGCGGGGTCCACGTTCATCAGCGCCAGCGGCGTGAAGCCCTCGTGGGTCAGGTCGGTGAGACCGACCCAGTGCATCATGCTGATCTCCAGCGTGATGAGGCCGATCGTGTAGCCGTCGGGCTTGGCCTGGGCGATCGCGGTGTGGCCGACGACGCCGCTGCCGCCGGTCCGGTTCACCACGTTCACCGGCTGCCCGAAATCCTTTTCCAGCAGCGAGGCGATCATGCGGGCCACCGAGTCCGTGCCGCCGCCCGCCGCCCATGGAACGATCAGCGTGATCGGGCGGTCGGGAAACGCGGCCGCCGCCGGCGCCGCCCTAACAGCCCGCCGAACGCAGCCACGGCGAGGCTGCACAGCAATATCTTCCAGCGCTTGAGCATGGGGTTCCTCTCTATTTGACATTTTGGTATTCATGGCGCAGCGCAACACGAATACGGCGAGAGGAACAAATAACAGTCGTTGGCGTGCATAGCCGTCACAGGGGGTTGTGCCCCGCGGGGCACAGCGCGCGCCGCGCCCCGCGCGT